>JANXRR010000292.1 GCA_025356795.1 Bacteroidia bacterium | reverse complement strand
TCACAAAGCGTAGTGAAGGCTTAATTCATTTTGTAAGAGAGTTTCGCAACCTTACTCATATTCCTAAACCTACAATCAGTACAATTGAAGTAAAGAAGTTACTAGAAGAATTAGCTACCCTTCACAAGAAAGAATTAGCAGATGCAAACATCACTATTTCAATAGACATCGCGCCAGCAGATTTGGTTATACAGGCGGATAAGAGCATGATAGAACAAGTGCTCATCAACCTGATTAAGAATGCAATTCAGTCATTTGATGAGCAAGTTGACCGTAAAATTTTATTGAGTGCTTATGTTATTGAAAAGCCAGTAATTACTGTACGTGACACAGGGCCAGGCATTGAACCCGAGGCTTTAGAAAAAATATTCATACCGTTTTTCTCAACCAAGAAAACAGGGTCAGGAATAGGCTTGAGTTTATCGCGCCAAATCATGAGGCAACATGAGGGATCAATAACAGTTAAATCGTCTTTAAAGGAAGGAACGGAGTTTTTCTTACGGTTTTGAATTCGCCACAAAGCCTTAAACAATCCTTAGAATGTAAAAGTGACTGTATCGTCTCTTAGTGAAAACCACATTTCTCCGTTTTAAATAATTCACCAAAGATTTTTAGCTTTGCACCATGCAAAATGTTCATCAAAAGGTAACAGCAATATTGGTAGAAAAACTGGGGATTGCCGAATCGGAAATTACACCCAATGCAAACTTTGTGAAAGATTTAGGTATCGATTCGCTTGATTATGCAGAGCTGGTAATGGATTTTGAACAGACTTTCTCCATTAAAATCCCAGATGACGATGCCGAGAAAATGCAGACAATCAATCAGGCGGTTACTTACATTGAGAGTAAGTTAAAGAGATAGGTTTTCGAGTTATCTCTTAGTCAATTTCACCTCTTTCTTGTTTAACTCAAAATGCGAACAGAATCTCCGCATTTTTTCAGCTATTGGCGCATGAAAAGACAAGGAACCATTTGGTTTATCGATTGAACAATAGAACCAGCCTTTCTTATCGTCATCCCAAAAAACCAGAAACTTAACGTAATCAATCAAAAGAACATCTCGATCATAAATCTCTTCCCCTTCGCGGTCGTGGAAGCCTGTAAACTGAAGCAAGATGTGGTTCTTCTTAACCAATTCGCCTCTATTGCAATCAATGCTGTTCAATCGCACCAGCAATTGCTCTTCTTCATTCCACGCCTTAAATTTTATTTTACGAGGTTTATATTCTTCCATGTGTTACCTGCAATTGAGTGTGACGGATTCTAACTAATCTTAGCTAGTTTTGTTCTTTGCTTTTGCATGGCCGAAAATAAGAAGGTATTTTTTATAATCAATAAATTTTCAGGTGGTGGCTATAAACCATCGGTGGAAGGAAAAATAATAACCCGGTGTGGCAAACTCAGGATAGAATGTACTATTGAGTTTACACAAGGGCGCGGCCATGCAAGCCATTTGGCAAAAGAAGCTTCACTATTAGGCTTTGATGCAGTATTTGCAGTAGGTGGAGATGGCACTGTGAATGAAGTAGCTCAAAGGCCTTGTACATAGTGAAACGCCCATGGGCATACTACCTAAAGGCTCTGGTAACGGACTGGCAAGGCACTTGGGCGTACCCATGGGATTTGCTCATTCGCTTTCACTACTAACCTCTACCAACGTAATTTCGATGGACACGATTTTAGTAAACAATAGACTTTCGGTAAACGTATCGGGCATTGGCTTTGATGGCCACGTGGCAAGCATGTTTGGCAAAGATGGTAAGCGCGGGTTTATAGGTTATAGTAAATTGGTTCTTCAAGAATTTATGAGCTTTAATGAATTTGATAGTCATGTTTCTATTAATGGAAAGGAATTCAACAGAAAGGCATTTATTATCTCATTGGCCAATTCTGCTCAATTTGGTAATAATGCCAAGGTAGCACCACAAGCGTCTGTTTGCGATCAGCTGATCGATGTTAGCATTATCCGAAAGTTTTCTTTGCTCGAAAGTGTAAGCTTTGGCTATAAAATGTTTACCGGTCAGCTAGACCGTTCACCGTTGGTCGAAATAGCGCAAGGCCAAACCATTCATCTCAAACTTGCGCACCCAATGGCTTATCATATTGATGGTGAGGGCATGAACCCAGCGCGAGAATTTATGATTGAACTTCAACCCTCTTCTTTGAGAATGATCATACCTCAATCCAAGAAAAATAGATATTAGCATCCGAAGAAAGCCGTTCATCCCATTGAGTGTATCCATTCGATGAAAATTACGTTCAATCCTAAACATAAATTAAAAAATCATGAAAAAAATTCTATCAATCATTGTGGCGATAATGGTTGCAGGCACTATGCTTGCGCAGATCAGCACGCCCCCAAGTGGCGACAACCAACGCGCCAAAGTAACTCAATTCATGGGACCCGTGGAAGTAACAATTACTTATAGCAGCCCAGATGTACATGGCCCTAATGGGGAAGAGAGGAAAGGCCACATTTGGGGAGAGCTTGTTCATTATGGTTTTATAGATCAAGGCTTTGGTTCTTCTAAAGCTGCACCTTGGAGGGCTGGCGCGAATGAAAACACAATCATAACTTTTTCGCATGATGTGAA
>JANXRR010000281.1 GCA_025356795.1 Bacteroidia bacterium | reverse complement strand
TTTAGCAATTATATTACTAATATTCTTAGCTACTAACTTACCTTGTTGTTGTGCGGCAGGTGCCATTTGTGGATGCCCTTTCGGGAATTTTTCATCGCCTTCCATTAAAGCAACATCCCCAAGGGCAAATATATTTTGATGCCCTTTAACACGATTGTAATGATCTACCGTTATGCGGTTGCCCTTTGTGAACAGTGTGCAATCAAGCCCTTCCACAGGATTTCCTTTTACACCTGCCGCCCATACCAACGAGCGTGAAAGTAATTTTTCGCTCGTACTTAGCAAAACTTCTTCGCCATCATACGCTTTTACTGCGGTATGGAGATGAACCTTAACTCCCATTTCTGTTAAAAAACTGAGCGCTTTCGCGGAAGCTTGCTCCGACATTCCGTTAAGCAAGCGGGGGGAAGATTCAACCAAATGAATCTGCATCTGATCTAAATCTAACTCCTTATAATCTTTTGGGAAAACATTTCTTTTCAATTCTGACAATGCCCCGGCAAGCTCTACACCCGTTGGGCCACCGCCCACAATCACAAAATCCATCAAGCTGTTCATAGACGATTTATCTTCCACCAGAAGCGCGTATTCTAAATTGCGTATGATCTTATTCCTAAGTTTGGTGGCATCTACAATGGTTTTCATGCACGATGAGTTTTTTTCTAACTCTGTCATTCCATAAAAATTGGTCGTTGCCCCTGTTGCCAATACTAAGTAATCGTACTTCACACTTCCAATAGAAGTTTCAATGCTATTTTCTGTAGGATTAATCTTCTTCACTTCGCCCAAGCGGAAATAGAAATCACGCTGCGAACCAAATAATTTCCGGAAAGGCGATACGATAGAGCTTGTTTCCAATCCGGAGGTTGCGACTTGGTAAAGCAATGGCTGAAAGAGATGGTGATTATATTTATCGAACAGCACAACTTGAGCTTTCAGGCCGCGGAGTGCCTTTACAACCTCAATGCCCCCAAAGCCGCCACCGATCACAATAATCCGAGGTTTGCCCAGGTCTGCGATACGCGTGTGCGTGGTAATTAATTTGGGCATCGATACCGTTGGTTCTAGACAAATGCTAATTTAAGTGAACCCAAAGGATTTATAGATATAATAAAAAAATATTTTGTTGTAAGTATTTGGCAACCAAAGAAACGTAACTTTGGACAAACCAAATTAACGCCTGAATTATGATTAAGAATGCAATTATTATATCGTGTTTCGCAACTATTTTAATGAGTTGTGGCGGTGAAAACGAAAAATTGAAATCTCAAGTAGACTCTCTAAAAACTGAATTAAAGACCAGCCAACAATTTGTTTCTACTCTACAAGATGTGGGTGTTTTGATGGATTCTATTGATGCTAATAGAAAATTACTTAATCTGAATATGGTGGAAGGTACCACTTATGATGACTACACTTCGCGCATGAAGGACATCAATAATTATGTTAAGGATACTCAACGAAAGATCGAAGATTTAGAACAAGCCCTTAAAAAATCAAAAGGCACCATAGGTTACTATGCTGCTACTGTTAAAAAGTTAAAAGCTGATCTTGAAAAGAGTAATGCTGAGATCGCTTCCCTTCAAGGTAAAGTAGATGAATTGAAAAATACCAATCAAAATTTAATTACAACGGTTGGTTTACAAGAAGCTGAGTTGAGTGATAAAGAATCTAAAATTCAAGCCAAAGAACAAGAACTTGCTGCAATTGAAGCGAAAATTCAAAGCTTAATGATACAAAGTAAATTAAGCGAGGCCGATTCGTATTATGCCCGTGGCGAAGCCGTGGAAGAAGCTGCTAACCGCACCAAGCTTGCACCACGCAAAAAGAAAGAAACATTAAGAGAAGCAATAGAACTTTACAAGAAGGCGCAATCATTAGGCAACGAGAAAGCCCAAGCTAAGATTGACGAACTTGCAAAACGTGTGAAATAAGTGATCTTTGGCCATGGATAATCTATATTTATTCATGGTCAATTGTTTGTTGTCAACTTATGAATGCTTCTTTGTTCGTTAAAGACCAATGGTATTTGGCTTTTCATGGAGGTTATCTTAAACAAGCAAGGCTCCAATCAAAAAAAATTTTAGGTGAGTCCATTGTTTTTGGAAGAGATGCCAACGGAAAAGTTTTTGCTTTGCGCGATAATTGCCCGCATCGGGGAGTTCCGCTTTCCGATGGTTGGTTTGATGGTGAAACTATTCAATGCTGCTATCATGGTTGGAAGTTTAATTGCAGTGGAAGCTGCACGGCAATACCAGCGATTGACCCCACTAGCAAAGTGGATGTAAGTAAAATAAAAGTCTTTCAATATCCTGTTCGAGAAATCAACAATACTGTTTGGGTATACATTCCAGAAAAGAAGTTGCCTATCATTATTCCTAAAGTTGAACCTCCTAATTTACTGTTGGCAGCAGATAAGAAATTTCTTCACGTAGAGCGTGTGGTTATGCCCGCCAACATTGACCATTCCGTTATTGGTTTGATAGATCCTGCCCATGTCACGTTTGTACATCAGTCGTGGTATTGGCGATCAGCTAAATCTTTGCGATTGAAAGAAAAGCATTTTGCGCCCACGCCTCTTGGTTTTAAAATGGTAAGGCACACACCTTCTGGCAACTCCAAAGGATACAGTGTATTGAAGGGAGGAACCTCCACAGAAATTACTTTTGAGATACCCGGTAACCGATACGAGCACATCAAAGTAGGAGCGAATCATGAAATTATTTCCATTACCATACTCACGCCTTTAACCGAAAATACCACCGAGCTCAATCATATTTTTTACACTTCAATTGGATTAGTGAAATGGGTGTGGTGGCCGCTGAGGAGATTGGGTAAAAAGTTTATCGGGCAGGATGTGAG
>JANXRR010000268.1 GCA_025356795.1 Bacteroidia bacterium | reverse complement strand
TCCACAAGCCCAGCATCGCTTTTTTTGTGTTTCTCATTAACAAAAAAAGTTTAGTGAAACCACTTTCACTAAACTCTTTGTAACTAGATGACTATCAATGTCCCCAGAGGGGTGTCACCAACTATTTTTCAGTAATATGCCCTATTTTAAATCAAGATGACTAATACGTGAATTACCTAACTAATTGTGAAGCTCTATAACAGATGTAAGCTAGGAGATGGTGAAATTCGCAGAACAAAGCTTACTATATTATGAGAAGGGTAATTAAATTTCTTTCGAAGAATATTGAGCATCAGAAGAAAAAATCCACTTCTTATGATACCTCTAGAGCTGAGACTAACACACCACAAAATGTAAGAGAAGGAGAGGAACCAGAAGCTATTAGGCAAAGGCTTGAGAAGGCGAAAGGGAAATAAAAAATCACCCAGCCCATCCATCTCTGTCTAAACTGCGGTATTGAATAGCTTCCGCCAGGTGTTCTATTTTTATTTCGGGTGTTCCTGCGAGGTCTGCAATGGTGCGCGAGACCTTTAAAATTCTATCATAGGCCCTAGCAGATAAGCCCAACCGCTCCATGGCAGTTTTTAACAATACTTTTCCTGCCTCGTTAATCCAGCAAATGTCTTTCACCATGTTGCTTGGCATCATGGCATTGCAGTACACTTCCTTTTGATCTTTAAATCTAAGGCTTTGTGTTTCGCGAGCTTTTACAACCCGAGCGCGTATCTCATCGCTGGTTTCAGATTTTCGTTTGCCCGTCATTTCGTCAAAACTAACGGGCACTACCTCCACATGTAGATCAATACGATCTAACAGTGGGCCACTCACTTTGCTGAGATACCGTTGCACAATTCCTGGACCGCACACACATTCTTTTTCGGGATGATTGTAATACCCACAAGGGCAAGGATTCATACTGGCTACTAACATAAAGTTGGCAGGATAATCAATCGAAATTTTTGCCCGCGAAATAGTCACGCGTCTTTCTTCCATTGGCTGGCGCATTACCTCTAATACCGAGCGCTTGAATTCTGGGAGTTCATCTAAAAACAAAACGCCATTATGGGAAAGGGAGATTTCACCAGGTTGAGGGTTACCTCCCCCACCTACCAGGGCAATGTCAGAAATTGTATGATGTGGCGACCTAAAAGGCCTTGTGGTAAGTAACGATGCATGGGCTCCTAAGCGGCCTGCTACCGAATGTATTTTAGTTGTTTCTAGTGCTTCGTTGAGAGTGAGTGGCGGAAGGATGGAAGGCAAGCGTTTGGCTAACATGGTTTTGCCTGCTCCGGGCGGCCCAATCATAATCACGTTGTGACCGCCAGCTGCAGCAATCTCTAAAGCTCGTTTAATATTTTCCTGGCCTTGCACATCCCGAAAATCGGAATCATAACTATTGAGCTGACTCATAAACATATCACGGGTATCAACCGTCAGTGGTTCGATGGCTAATCGGCCACTAATAAATTCAATGGCTTCGCCCAACGTTTCAATACCAATAATATCAAGGTTATTTACTATGGCTGCCTCGCTTGCATTTGATTTAGGAAGTATAAATCCTTTGAAACCTTCTTTTCTTGCTTGTATTGCAATGGGCAAAACTCCTTTGATGGGGCGCAATGCTCCATCAAGTGCTAACTCGCCCATAATAATATACTGTTCTAGCAGTTCCGCTTCAATCTGTCCCGAGGCTTTAAGTATAGTTAGAGCCAATGGTAGATCATAGGCAGAGCCCTCCTTTCTAATATCAGCAGGGGCCAGGTTAACCACCACTTTATTGCGCGGCATAAAAAAGCCTGCTGTTTTCATAGCAGACTCTACCCGATGTGCGCTTTCCTTCACAGCATTATCGGGCAGGCCACTCATATGAAAATGCTGACCTTGCGTAACGTTTACTTCTACGGTAATGGTTGTTGCATTAACGCCATGCACTGCGCCACCAAAAGTTTTTGAAACCAAAATCCAAAATGGTTAAAATGAAACATTGATTTTAACTCTTTTTATTCAACTCTCCAAGCGTTTAACGCTCTTGGAAAATTAAACTACTGCCTGCTTTTCAATGAGCAACATTAAAATGTGAATTACTTTGATGTGGATTTCTTGAATACGATCGGCATAACCAAAATGGGGAACACGAATTTCTATATCGGCCAATGGTGCCAGTTTGCCACCATCTTTTCCTGTAAGTACAATGGTTTTCATGCCTTTTTCTTTGGCTACTTTTACGGCATTGATAATGTTGGCTGAGTTTCCGCTGGTACTTAATCCCAACAGAGTATCGCCTTTGTTACCGAGGCCTTCTATGTATCGGGAAAAAATAAATTCGTAGCCAAAGTCATTACTTACGCATGAAATATGGCTGGGGTCAGAAACACAAATAGCAGGAAGGGCGCGTCTATTTTCGCGGTAGCGGCCGGTAAGTTCTTCGGCAAAATGCATGGCATCGCAGTGAGAGCCTCCGTTGCCACAGGAAATCACCTTCCCTCCATTTTTAATGGAGTCTGAAATAGCGTTTGCCGCTTCTTCAATTTTGAAAAGATTATTAGGATTGCTTAGAAATGATTGAAGAACATTAGCTGCCTCGTTTAGTTCAGCTGAAATAATGGAAGATAATGCCATGTAATCTTATTTTTTCTCTTTCTGATCGTAGGCTTTAGCTTTTAAGGCATTTACTTCGTTTTGTAAATTTTTGATTGTAGTAGAAGCCTTTTTAGATGCTTGCCAGCTTAATACAATATCAATTATGATTAGCAGTAGGCCAACTAGTGTTCCGAATTTAAAAAGTGGTATTTTAGTAAGCATCTGAGTAAGAAGACCCCAATCATTTTTGTTAGAATCTAAATAAGCTGTAAACCCAAAGGCTATTACATGATAAAGTCCAAAAATAGAGTAGAGAGCAATTCTAATGTTAGTCATTCTTTTTTGTTTCGGTTAACAAACTTAGGGTTTTTAGTGTAAAGCAAAAATGCAATTTTTTCTAAAACCTTGCATTGCAGATAATCAGATACGAGAAATTGCAGATAACTCAGATGCTCAAGTAGATTATTGTCGTTGAATGTCGTTCAGCTTTTTGTACAATCCGTCTTTTTGATTGAGCTGCTCGTGAGTTCCGCGTTCAATAATTTCTCCTTCTTGAATCACAATAATTTCATCTGCATTTTGAATGGTACTTAACCGATGGGCAATTACTATGGAAGTTCTGTTTTTCATCAAATTGAATAGTGCTTCTTGCACTAGCTTTTCTGATTCGGAATCCAAGGCAGAAGTTGCTTCATCCAAAATTAATATTGGTGGATTTTTGAGTACGGCTCTCGCAATGCTTATGCGCTGGCGTTGGCCCCCCGAAAGTTTGGAGCCACGTTCGCCAATTAAAGTTTGATACCCATTTTCTGTTTGCATGATAAAATCGTGAGCATTGGCAACCTTTGCAGCTTCTATTACATCTTGTTCACTTGCCAGGTCGATTCCAAAAGCGATGTTACTAAAAATAGTATCGTTAAATAGAATGGACTCTTGGGTAACAATTCCCATTTGTTTGCGGATAGATTCCTTCTGGTAATCCAACAATGAAATGCCATCCATACACACTTCGCCTTTCGTGGGGTCATAGAAGCGCGGAATCAAATCTGCAAGGGTTGATTTACCTCCTCCAGAAGGCCCCACCAAAGCAACTGTTTTTCCTTTTTCTATAGTGAGACTTATATTCTTAAGAATTAATTCGGTTTCGTAAGAGAAGCTTACGTTTTTGAATTCTATGTTTTTGTTGAATTGTTTAAGGTCAATAGCAGTCGGCTTATCTGTTATGGTAGGTTCAAGATCAATGATGGAAAATATTCTTCTGGCGGAAGCAATACCTTTTTGCATGGAGGTAATTCCATTTGAAAAAGATTTTGCGGGTTGAATGATTTGAGCAAAAATGGCAAGGAAGGCCAAGAATGAACTGGCATCCAATTCATCGCTGCCCGAAAGAATTAATCGACCTCCAAAAAACATGATACCAGCAATAATAATAACACCCATTGATTCTGACACAGGTGAAGCCAATTCATTTTTATAAGCCATAGAAAGATTAACCTTACTATAATGATCATTTTCCAGGTGCATTTTTTTGAGAATATAATTACGTGCGTTGAAAGCTTTCACCACACGCATGCCAACGAAGGTTTCATCTAATACATTGACTGTGCGCCCCAATGACTCCTGGCTTTGTTTTGCCTGATGCCTAAGGCGCTTCACTATTTCTGCCAATGCTCCGCCTACCAACGGCAGCACTACAATTGTAAACAGGGTAAGCTTCACTGAAATAAAAAACAATAAAGAAAAAGAAACAAGGATGGTAATAGGCTCTTTGAAAACAACTTTTAAACTGTTCATAACTGCGCCTTCTACTTCTTGCACATCGTTGGTGAAACGGCTTATCAAATCTCCTTTGCGCTGATTGTTAAAAAAGCCAAGGTGCAATTGTGTTACCTTTTCAAAAATCTCATTTCTTAAATTCCTCACAATATCAACGCGCATTTTTGAAGCTACCACCCGCTCAAAGTAGCGAAAGATATTGCCCAACAATACACTGCTCACAACCCCGATACAGACAAAAAGAAGAGCTTGTGTTTTTCCTTGGCCGTTAATGATTTGAAAAAAAAAGTGCTTAAATACGCCAGTTAAATAATCAGTTGTGAGCGAAACAGGTGGCATAGGTGGGGTAACCATTACTTTTACTTTGTCAAAGAGAATGTCAAGCATTGGAATTACCACTACCATACTCATGGCACTGAAAATGGTTCCTACAATAGAAAAGATAAAAAACTTTATTAATCGTGCGGAAAGGTTGCCCGAGTATTTTAGCACTCGAAAAAAATCGTTCATTGAAATAGATTAAGCGTTAAATCAAAAATCATAAGTGCGTGGAGCAATGTTTAAGCGCACCGCTAAAGATGTTAAAGAAGTGTTGTTATTGTAGAAAGCATCTTCTGACTTACTGATGCGCATCAATTGCTTGAGATCAATAAACAGGTTGTGCTTCAACTGATAGGAAACTGTGAACTCAGAAAAGAGAACTGTGTTTTTAATTCCTTGACCAATGATATTTCCATAATCGCTCACACGGGTCACATTGTTTTTTAAAATATTGCTTCCCCAATTTTTACCGACTTCATCCCTGCCCACTTTGGTGTAGAATGTTTTACTTACAAGATTGAGCTTGGCCAGTGGTTGATAACGAATAATGCTAACAAACTCAATCAGGTTTGCACCTACTGGATGAGCCAATGATTGCCTAAAGTTAGAGTAGCTAGAATAAGAGTTATGAGAATAGGTGTAAGGCTTAATGTAATTTGTTTCCAACTGCAGATCCAAATTTCTTATACCTGCAACATCAATCAATTTGAGACCTGCCTGAAAAGCAAATTTATTAGCCCACCAACCTTTGCCCGCTAAAATTTCTTTTATCACAAATTCATCTAACACAAACTGGCCATAAAAAGATAAACCCTTGAACGCATTCCATTTAAAGTCGGCACCAAGAATTACGTTGCTATTGCCACTTCCGGTTTGCTGCTCAACTGCGCGATAAAAAATAATTGGATTAAGATAGGCCGGATCGAAGTTGGCGTTGCTCAACGAATCCTTAGGACTAAAAACCACGGATTCAAAAACGCCAAGATTTAGTTTCTTGCCTACATTAATACTAGCGTGGTGAAAGGCCATGTACTTATCTGGATAAACTGAATCTGCGGACCCTCCCACAGATCCATAAGCATCTGCCGTTAACCTGTTTAGCTGGAACAAATAATTGATTTTCCAGATTTTTAAATTAGTCCTTAAAAAAAGGTTCGGAGCTGAATAATCTGAAAAAATCAGTGATCTGTATCCATTACCTATAAACGTTCTGTCCTGACCGAATTGAAAATAAATATGTTTTGAAATATTGAAATCAAAGTAGGCGCGTGCTTGAATAAAATCAACCCCGTTCTGTTTATATTTCTTCCAAAATGTTTCGTGAGGCAATACAGGATTAGCGGAGAGCTGGTCACGCACATACATTGGCAGGTTAGATTGGTTATCTGAGAAATACGTATAGAAGCCAATTTTATTATCAATTGTGCCTCTTATCTCAAAGCCTCGTGTATTTATAAAAGTACTTTGATCTGATCTTGAATCTTTGCCCAAGCCGAGATAAAGCACTGGATTTACATGCAAATCAAAATCATGGTTTTCAACATTTGCCCAATCTGATTTCTTTTTGTAAAAATATTTAAAGACAGGTTTTTTACTTTCGTTGGAAGTAGATTTACTCCATTTCCATGTATCATTTTTTAGAAATTCAACATTTGCTTGATCAACCTTGGATGTGAAAGCTTGGTCTTTGCCTGCAAGTGAATCTAGAAATGAAACAATGGCTTTTTGCTTGTAAGGCTTTACGGAAGTGAACAGCTCAGGAACAACCCTGCCAATTTTTACTTCGTATCGGTCAATCCAGTGATAATAGTCCTCATTAAGAACAGCATTTGTGCTTTGAGCAAAGCCATTCATACAAATAGACAATAACAAAAAGGCAAAGTATCTCATCAAATTAGGTTAGTTGCTACTTTTTTTTTTGAAATGCTATTCTTTGAATTTTACTTTTTAAATGCCCCAAGTGAGGCAAAGGTAATTTATCAATCTTTACAAATTCTAATTCTAATTCTTGCAAATCGATTTTGGTTGCTTATTTTTGCAATCCTTAAGAAAAGAAAATGAAAAAAAGCATACATCCAAACTATAAAGAAGTCGTTTTTTGGGATACCACCAGCGATTTTAAGTTCTTAACAAAATCCACCAATGTTCCCAAAGAAACCATTACGTGGACAGACGGCAAGGAATATCCTGTTGTGAAAGTCGAAGTTAGTTCAGCGTCTCACCCATTTTTTACTGGCAAGAAGATGTTTGTGGATACAGCAGGACGTGTTGAAAAATTCAAAAACAAGTATCAAAAGAAAGCTTAGCCTAGCTTTAAACTATATTCATTGAAGGTCTCCCACAAGGAGACCTTTTAATTTTGTAAAAAACCTTCCAAGAGTTCTTAACACGTGGCATAACTTCCGCTATTTTTGCCCTATGAACATTATTTTGTTTGATGACCCCGAAATCCGCATCAATCTACTGCCTTTTACCTATACCCGGCCTATCGCAGCTATTAGAACAGGCATTTTAACTATAGCAGAAAAGTGGGAGAAGTATGTTGGCCATTCTTGTTCTTATGCTACGGAAGAAATTCTTGCAGTAAAGTTTCCCGCTCAGTTTTTAAATGATAATGTATGGGTGAACGGAGCGATATGCCCAGATCACGCTTTTTTTGAAGCAATTCAAAAGTTGGAATTGGGTGAAGGCCTTAGAAAAGGAACAAAAGTACTTGCTTACAGAACCCGTGAACATGAACTGCCTGAGATAATCAGTGCCATTCAAGAATATTCTCAGCTAATTACCATTATTGATCAGGTTTGGAAAATATTTCTATGCAATGGAGCGCAAATCCGCAGCGATTTTGAATTAATCACAAAGGGAAGAAAATCGGCCCCCATAGAAGATGTTCATACAAAAACATATAATCCGTCAGCAATTTTTTTGGAAGAAGGAGTTCAGCTTTACTCAGCTATTTTAAACGCGACAAATGGACCAATTTATCTAAATAAAAACAGTCAAGTGCAGGAGGGTGCGGCCATTCGTGGTGCTTTTGCTTTGGGCGAATCTTCCATCATCAACATGGGAGCCAAAATCCGGGGCGATGTTTCAATAGGGCCGCAATGCAAGTTGGGTGGTGAAGTAAGTACCAGTGTTGTGTTTGGTTACAGTAACAAAGCGCATGATGGTTTTTTAGGTTGTTCGGTGCTTGGCGAGTGGTGTAACATGGGTGCAGATTCCAACACCTCTAATCTTAAAAACAATTACGATAACGTTAAACTTTGGAATTACACCAATAAAGGATTTATCGATACAGGTTTGACTTTTTGTGGCTTGATAATGGGCGACCACAGTAAATGCGGCATTAACACTATGTTTAATACAGGAACTGTTGTGGGTGTGGGTGCCAATATTTTTGGGGATGGCTTCCCTAGAAATTTTGTTCCTTCCTTTGCGTGGGGTGGGGCAGCGGGCTTTAGTACTTTTCAACACTATAAATTCTTGGAAACCGCGCGCAAAGCAATGGAGCGCAGAAATGTGGAATTGGCCGCAAATGATAAAATTATTTTGGAGAATATATTTATTTCTACAGCTTCGGAACGTGTGTGGGAAAAGAAAATAGCATGAACGAAAAAAAATGAGACCCACAAAAATGCTTCTATTGTTCTTATGTGGTAAAAAACAATTCTCATGAGCTTTGAGGATATACCAGGTTCAAACTTTATCAAACAGAAGCTAATCCAATCGATAGAGAAGGGAAAGGTTCCTCATGCTCAATTGTTTTTGGGAAATGAAGGGGCACTCAATCTACCATTGGCATTGGCCTATACAACATTTCTTCATTGCCAAAACAAAGGAGCAACGGATTCATGCGGGGCTTGCCCAGCGTGCAGCAAAAGCTTAAAGTTTATTCACCCTGATACAAATTTCGTTTTTCCAGTAGGTAATATGGGTGGCGATAAGGATGAGGAGCGAGTAAAATCTGATCGATTAAAAACATTTAGAAATTTTCTATTGCAACAACCCTTCGGCAGCCTTGATGACTGGACAAATTTTTATGGGGGAGAAGATAAACAAGTAAATATTTCCAAAGATGAAAGCCGTGAAATTATTAAAGTACTTTCTCTCAAACCATTTGAAAGCCGCTATAAAGTAATGCTCATCTGGCAACCAGAATATCTGCATCCAAACGCTGCTAATGGATTGTTAAAAATTTTAGAAGAGCCACCTCCTTACACACTTTTTATTTTGGTTTCCAACAACTCAGAAAAATTACTGGCAACACTTCTTTCACGCACCCAACTCATAAAAGTACCAATGCTTGCAGATGCCGAGTTGGCTAACTATTTGGTAAAGACTAAAAACATAGATGCTGCTAAAGCAACAAAAATTGTTCATTTGGCAGAAGGCAATTTAAATCAAGCATTCAAACTTATTGATGGTGGTGAGGATGATCAAAGCAGCGAATGGTTTTTTGCCTGGATGGGTGCTTGCTACCAGCATAGGTATGATAAGTTGTTAGCATCCTCAGAGGAGTTCCATCAACTAGATAAATTAAGCCAACGCAATCTTCTGCATTTTAGCCTTTCGCTCATACGCGAAACACTTTTGCACATGTTGGGGGCCAGTGTTATCAATCGTATTCAAGGAAATGACCTTGAGCGCATTCAAAAATTCAGTAAGCTATTAACGGTGAAAAAAATTGAACACATTCAAAAGATGTTGAATGAAGCCAGCTTTCATTTAGAAAGAAACGGAAGTGCCAAAATGATTTTGTTTGATACTTCTATTCAATTGGCGAAAGTAATTAGTCCACCTAAATCATGATTTCATAATATCAATTGACACCTATGATTAAGCAATTCTTAAGCCTTTTTGTTTTAGGATTTATTGTAAGCGGTTGTGCGCAGGACCAAAAGGATTTTGTAATCACCATAAAAACCGAATATGGTGATATGATAGGGATTCTTTATGACGAAACGCCTCAGCACAAGGCTAATTTTATTAAGCTTGCAAAAGAGCATTATTTTGATGGCACACTTTTTCATCGGGTTATTAGAGAGTTTATGATTCAAGGGGGCGACCCTGATTCTAAAACTATAAAACCGGGTGAGCCCTTGGGAAATGGCGGGCCAGGTTATACCATTCCATCGGAAATTGTGCCCCAGCTTTTTCATGAGCGCGGAGCTATGGCTGCAGCACGATTAAATGACCCACAAAATCCAAAAAGGGAAAGCAGTGGAAGCCAATTCTATATTGTACAGGGTCAGGTTTTAAGTCAGGTGGAGGTAGAAGATTTAAAAATTGATCAGCAACAATTGAGTACAGCCATGCGGCAATTTTTTCAAAACCCTGTTCACAAAGGATTGAGAGATACACTCGCACAACTTCAGCGAAATAATGAGATAGATGCCTTCCAAAAGAAAGTCTTCGCCCTTGTTCCAAGTATTGAAAAAGAAACAAACACTAAAATAATACGCGAAGTATCACCCGAGAAGCTAAAAGCTTATACCACCGTGGGTGGCGCTCCTTTTTTGGATGACCAGTATACAGTTTTTGGAAAAATCATTAAAGGTCTGGATATCATTGACAAGATCGCCATGCTCCATACAGATAACACTGATCGGCCCGTTGACGATTTTGCTATGACCATAACGGTGAAAGAGATGTCGAGGCAAAAAATAACAAAAGAGTTTGGATACGTCTACCCGAAAAAATAATAACATATGAAAATTTTAGTCACAGGTGCCAATGGACTTTTAGGTCAAAAGTTATGTTTGCTACTTGATAAGGATACGAACGTTGATTTAGTTGCTACTACTCGAAGCGCTTTAAGTATTAAATTAGAAAGAGGAAGATTTGTTCCAATGGACGTGACGAATCAACCTCAATTAGAAGCAGTAGTATCAACTGAAAAACCAGAAGTTATCATTCATACTGCTGCTATGACACAAGTTGATCAATGCGAAACAGAACGTGAAGCTTGCTGGCTTAACAATGTAACTGCAGTTGATTTTTTAGTAAAGGCTGCGGCTAAAGTAAATGCACACTTTATTCATGTTTCCACGGATTTTATTTTTGATGGAACACATGGACCATTGGATGAATTGGCTATACCTAATCCAATAAGTTATTATGGTGAAAGTAAACTGGCAGGTGAGCAAGCAGTAATTAAAAGTCAGCTGAGTTGGGCAATAGTAAGAACTGTTTTGGTTTATGGTGTTACGAAAGATATGAGCCGCAGCAACATTGTGCTATGGGTAAAGAAAAGTCTGGAAGAAGGTAAGAAGATCAATGTGGTAAACGATCAATGGCGCACACCAACTCTTGCTGAAGACCTCGCTATGGGTTGTGTATTGGCTGCTCAGAAAAAAGCAATGGGTATTTTCAATATTTCAGGAGAAGAAATGATGACACCTTATGACATTGCTATTCAAACAGCCGACTTCTTTCAACTAACTAAGGAACTGATCAACCAGACAGACTCCACTCAATTTAAACAACCAGCCAAGCGTCCACCGAAAACTGGCTTCATAATAACTAAAGCAAAAAGGGAACTAGGATATAAACCTCATTCTTTTAGAGAAGGGTTGGAAGTACTGGCCAGTCAGCTTTAAATAAGAAAATTACTTCTTATTCCTCACAGCCCAATAATAAAGTGGTATTCCAATCAATGTGATTACCAGTCCACCACCAGCGTAGGTAGGTTTGTTGATAATCAAAAAGCTACAAAAGGCTGAGCCCATTAGTAAATAAAGGCTCGCCAACCAAGGGTATCCAAAGGCTTTGTACGGTCGCTCTGCTTCAGGTCTTTTTCTGCGCAACACAAAAATCCCAAAAATGGTAAGTATGCAAAATAGGATTACTATAAACGAAACCATGTCGAGCAAATCGCCATACTTGCCGCTCAAGCACCAAACACTTGCCAATATGCCTTGAACCCACAGTGCCAACTGAGGTACCGAAAATTCATTCAACTCGCCTGCTTTCTTGAAGAAGAGCCCATCTTTGGCCATCGCATAATACACGCGTGCACCTGCTAACACCAATCCATTGATGCAACTAAAAGTAGAGATCATAATCATAACTGCAATCAATACTGTGCCAATGGATCCAAAGATTATATTGGCTGCTGTTACCGCCACTCTGTCCTTTGCAGCAAACGCTATTTCATTCATTGGCAGCACTGCGGTGTACATAATGTTTGCCAGTATATAAATGACGCCAACAATAAGGGTTCCAAAGAAAAGGCTTAAGCCAATATTACGTTTAGGGTTCTTAATTTCTCCGGCAATAAAGGTAACGTTATTCCACGCATCACTGCTAAAGATAGAGCCCACCATGGCGGTTGCAAAAGCACCAATGGCGGCAATCACTCCATATTTTTCAAACGAACCATCAGTATTGATTTTATGTAGGTTCCAGGCATCGCTCCAGTTGGCAGCAAATACATTGGAGTCCATCATGATAAACCCAAAAGCAATCAACCCAAAAAGGCTTATCAATTTAATTAGTGTAAAAATGGTCTGGAGCATCTTGCCTCCTTGCACCCCACGGGTATTAAAAAAGGTAAGTAGTAAAATAACAACGATAGAAAGTATTTGTGCTGGAGAAATACTCATGAAGCCTAGATTAACAAGCACAAGATCCTCGCTCACACTTGGCACTAAGTAAGCCGTGAACTTTGAAAACGCTACACCTACAGCCGCAATTGTACCGGTTTGAATAACGGCAAATAAGCTCCACCCGTACAAGAAGGCAAGCAAGGGGTTGAACGCCTCTTTCAAATAAATATATTGGCCTCCAGCTTTGGGGAACATGGAACTCAGCTCGCCATAACTTACTGCAGCTGAAATGGTCATAATAGCGGTAACGACCCACGCCAACATAAGCCAGCCAGGGCTTCCCAGTGTACGGGTCATATCAGCACTTACAATAAAAAAACCTGAGCCTATCATTGAGCCTGATACAATCATGGTGGCATCCCACAGGCCAAGGCGTGGTTTGAAGGTAGTTTCTGTCATTGGTCACAAATTGAAGTAGGTTTTGAAAGCTTGAAGATAGAAAGTGAAAGTAAATAATCAATCGATCTCCTCCATCCAATCATATTGAGGGGCGAGATAATTTGGGTAGATCATCAAGTGCTTTTTCTTGACTTCTTCGTACACCAGTTTTTTTAGCTCTTGAATTTTTTCTTTCTCGTAGGCGGAGACAAAAATCACTTGATCGAAACCCAATGAGCGATAGTATCCCTTCTGTTCTTCCCAATTGATGGGCTCTTCCGTTTTTTCTAGCAAGTCTATCTTGTTGAGAATCAACACAACGGGAATGTTTCCTGCTCCAATCTCACCAAGCGTTTTTATTACTACTTCAATGTGGTTTTTATGGAAAGGATGGGCAATGTCGGCTACGTGCAAAAGCAAGTCGGCCTCACGCACTTCATCCAGGGTTGATTTAAAGGATTCAATCAAATGATGTGGCAGTTTGCGGATAAACCCTACTGTATCCGAAAGTAAAAAAGGAATATCGCCAATCACTACCTTTCTCACGGTGGCATCTACTGTCGCGAAGAGTTTGTTCTCTGCTTTTACATTTGCTTTGGATAGCAAGTTCATGAGCGTTGATTTACCCACGTTGGTATATCCCACAAAGGAAATCCTGACAATGCTGGTTCTTGATTTGCGTTGAGTTTGTCGTTGTTTATCAATCTTTTCTAACTCTTCCTTGAGCGCTTTGATGTCCGCTTTAATAACACGCCTGTCGGTTTCAATTTCCTTTTCTCCGGATCCACCTCGAGTTCCTGTTCCTCCACGCTGGCGTTCTAGGTGAGTCCATAATCGCGTTAAGCGAGGCAATAAATATTGGTTCATGGCCAGTTCTACTTGTGTTCGAGCTTGTGCCGTTTGAGCACGCAAAACAAAAATATCAAGTATCAAAAGGCTTCGGTCATAAATTCTTACTTTAAACTCTTCCCGATTTTCTGGATTTAGTTCTTTTTCTAAGTTGCGAAGTTGCGAGGGGCTTAAATCGTCATCAAAAATTACATTAGATACACCTTTTGTGAATACGAAATTTTTGATTTCTTCTAGTTTACCTTTGCCCACAAAGGTGCGCACATCGGGGTGGGAAAGGCGTTGGGTAAACTGTTTCAATGTCTTTATCCCCGCTGTTTCGGCCAAAAAAGCGAGTTCGTCAAGATGTTCTAGCGTTTCATCATGCTCCTCTTTTCCGGTAATAAGGGCAACTAAAACGGCTTTGTTCTGTTCTTTTTCCATGGTCTGTTTGCAAACGTAGTACTTTGTCGGTAGAAAGCTTAAGACTGTGACACTACTTTTTTCTACCTTGCGAAAATTTACTGATTTTAATGTCCTCGGGCATGCCGCTTGAAGCATTACTCTTAGATAAATAAAAACAACTTAAAAGAACGTGCTCTCATTCTTTAAATCTAAAACGGAAACAATTGCCTATCCATTACTGGCGGATATTCACTCTCACCTATTGCCAGGAATTGATGACGGAGTAAAGACACTAGAAGAAAGTTACGAGGTAATAACTCAATTGATGGAATCGGGTTACACTCGCTTTATTACTACACCTCACGTAATGAGCGATCGCTACCCAAACACTTCGGAAATTATTCTTAGTAAACTTGAAGAAGTAAGACTCTTTTTGAAAGAGAAAAATGTTCAGGTAAAAATAGAGGCGGCTGCCGAATACTACCTGGATGAATCGCTAATGGAAAAGATTGAAAGTGGAGAGCCACTCTTAACCTTTGGGAAAAACTATTTGCTTTTTGAGACTAATTTTATTTCCGAACCTTTTGTATTAAAGGATTTTATTTTCAAAGCCTCTTCAGCTGGTTATAAACTTATTATGGCCCACCCGGAGCGCTACGTTTATATGAACTTAGAGAAAGCAGCTGACCTTAGAGACAGAGGTGTTATGTTTCAAATTAATCTTCCCTCCCTGGTGGGCTTCTATTCTCGACCCATTCAAAAAATGGCTTACCAGTTAATTGACAAGGGTTGGATAGAATTTCTAGGAACGGATTGCCACACAATGAATCAGGCTAAAGTGGCTGATAAAGCAAAAAAAAATAAGTACTTCATTAAGGCTATGAATTTGCCTCTTTTGAATCATAATCTCTAACTATGGTAGCCGTTACTGGAGCCAATGGATTGCTGGGTAGTGCCATTATAAAGCAACTTATAGATGATTCCATTGATTTTGTGGCTCTCAAAAGAGTGAATAGTAATATTGATTTACTGGCATCTTACGCACCCAACATAAGGTATAGAGATGTAAACATTTTAGATAGCTCAACTTTGTTGGATGGCTTTAAAGGGGTAACAACTGTAATTCATACAGCGGCACTTGTTTCCTTTAATTCTAAAAGGGCGAACGAGATTTTTGAAGTTAATGTGGAGGGAACTAAGAACGTTGTAAATGCATGCCTTGCATTAAAAGTTCCTCGCTTAATACATGTAAGCTCTGTGGCTGCTTTAGGCAGAGAAAAAAGCATTGAGACTATTGATGAAAAGAGCAAATGGGTAGATAGCCCTTACAATACAGATTACGCCAAATCAAAATACCAAGCTGAATTGGAAGTGTATAGAGGCCAGGAAGAAGGATTACAGATTTCGATCGTCAATCCTTCTATAATTCTTGCACAAGGGCCATGGATACGCAGCAGTGCCGCACTTTTTAAGTATGTGTGGGATGAAAATAAATTCTATTCCTCGGGCACTTTCAACTATGTTGATGTAAGAGATGTAGCAGACTTGATTATGAAAATCTACCAAAAAAATAATAGCGGAAAAAGATTTATTGCCAATGGGGGATCAATTAGCAGCCAACAACTTTTTAAAGAAATAGCAAAAAGATTTGGTAAAAAAGCACCTTCCATATTGGCCACTCCTTTTTTAACCTCACTTGCATTAAAAGCAGAATTTTTTAGATCTACCGTAACAAGATCAGAGCCTTTGGTAACAAAACAAACAGCAAAATTGGCACGCGAAACTTTTCACTACAGCAACCAAAAGGCTATAAATGAACTCGATATGAAATTTAAACCCCTCGAGCACACATTAGATTGGTGCTGCCAGTATTATTTGGCAAACAATAACACAAACAAACATTAACTGCAATATTGACCTATCACTTTTATTAGGTGATCTTTGACCCACGTAGATCGGGACGATTTTATTTTATTGACAAATAATTTTTACCTATTTTAGGCAAACCCTTTTGAGCATGGCCCACGAATTCAGGAAAAGAGAAGAGGAAGAGGAATTGATCAAGCGCTTTGAAGACAATCACAAAAAAAACCTCAATAGCTTCTTCGACATAGATGCCTACGAAACCATTATTGATTATTACCTGGAGAAAAGTAAGTTTAAAAAAGCACTCTTGGCTGTAAATGAAGCCATGGATCTTTTCCCTTTCTCCACCGATTTTATTACCATCAAAGCACAAGTTCTTTCTCATCTAGAAGAGTATGATGAAGCACTCGAACTATTGGAACGAGCAAGAAATCTAAATCCATCTGATATTGATGTGTATATCTCCATAGGTTCTATTTTTTCATTGCAAGGAAAATTTGATGATGCCATTGCCATCTACAAAGAAGCACTCGAGTTTGATGACGATGAACAAGATGATATTTATTATAACATAGGTCTTGCACATCAAAGCCAAGAGCAATATGACTTAGCTATTGATGCATATAAAAAATCAATAGAGCTCAACTTAAGTCATGAAGGCTCATTGTATGAATTAGCTTTTTGCTTGGATGTGGTGGGGCAGTTGGAAGGAAGTCTTTCATATTATAAAAAGTTTATTGACGAAGATCCCTTCTCTGCTGCGGCTTGGTATAATTTGGGCATAGTAAGCAATAAGCTTGAGAAATATAACGAAGCTCTTGAAGCCTATGAGTATGCGCTGGCCATCGATGAGAATTTCGCATCGGCTCATTTCAATATGGGTAATACCTTCATGAATCTTGAGCAGTATACCAAAGCACTCGATTCATTTAAAAAGACTATTGAGATAGAAGGCCCCAGCCCTGAAGTATATTGCTGCATTGGTGCCGCTTATGAAAATTTGAGCCAATATGATCTTGGCTTAAAGTATTTTCAGAAATCATCCAAGCTTGACCCCATGTATGACGAAGCTTGGTTTGGTGCAGGCAGCTGTTTAGAGAAACA
>JANXRR010000259.1 GCA_025356795.1 Bacteroidia bacterium | reverse complement strand
CGGCACCATTCGGTATATCTACTCAAATCTTACAGGAGCAGGCGTGCCAGATGCTAAACCCGGCAGCTCTGTCGCAGTCGATCTCGGTGTTTATTATGTAAAGCCTTTGGTTTCATCCAATGCTACTCTCTCTTTAGGTGCTTCCATTTCAAACATAGGAGGAAAGATATCTTATACTGACGCCAACAATAAAGATTTTCTTCCGGGTAATTTGCGGATAGGGGGAGCATTAAAGAAAGAACTCGATCCATTTAATAGCTTCACTTTTATTCTCGATTTCAATAAGCTATTGGTACCAAGTCCTTATCTAGGTAGCAAATCACAGCCTTTGTTGACAGGCGTATTGGAGTCGTTCTCAGATGCGCGCGGAGGCTTTAAAGAAGAGGTACATGAAATCTCTACTTCCATCGGTATTGAATATTGGTATAAACAAAATTTTTCAGGAAGGGCAGGTTATTTTTATGAAGCTCCCGATAAAGGAAACAGAAATTACTTAACGGCAGGCGTGGGCCTTCGTGTTGAAAAATTCGGATTGGATGTGGCGTATATGGTGCCGCTTAACCAACAAAATAATGCGCTCGCAGAAACTATCCGCTTTACATTAATGATGACTATACCTCCCAAAGAATCGCAGGAAGAGGAAGCAGTTAAAGACTAATTAACCTACATGCTACAACGGCACATTGCCCCTCCATTTGTGAAGACTAATTCGTTAGATCTTCCACACCCTATAGTGATGAACTTAAACAGTAACACAAATTTATTTGTGATTGCTGGGGTAAAGCAAAATGTTTGCAAAGTTGAATTGATTTTGCAGGCAGGCAAATGGTTTGAGAATAAAGTGGGATTATCAAATTTCACTTCCGCTCTTTTAGAAAAGGGTACGTTGAAAAAAACATCTTCAGAGATTGCTGAAATATTTGATAACTGTGGCGCGCATTTGGAAATTAATCCGGGTTACGATTCTATTTCTATTTCACTTATTACGGTTAAAGATCATCTCCCAAAATTACTGCCTCTTTTACAAGAGATTTTACTCGCGCCTTCATTTCCACAAACAGAATGGAATTTAGTAAAAGACATTTTTCTTCAGAACTTAAAAATAAGTAACGAGAAGACAAGTGCGGTAGCGTCAAAACTCATTCGCAAAAATGTATTTGGAGCTGGCCATCCCTATGGCACGTCCATACAAGAGGCAGATGTGGAGGCTCTTTCCGTTTCAGATTTTTCAGCCTACTATCGAGCAAACTTTAAAATTAAAAGCATTTTTATTTGTGGCGATTTAAAGCCAGCAGAAATCGATTTTATAGGTACTGGCTTTGCAAGTTTATTTTCAACCCATGCCAGCGAAGCACCAAGCATGCAACAAAATGTGGTGCCCTTTAAACAGCATGTTGAAAAGGAAAACATTCAATCATCAATACGGCTTGCTAAAAAGAGCTTGCTGAAAACACATCCTCATTATTTTGGATTACTGCTGGTGAATCATCTGCTGGGCGGATTTTTTGGCTCGCGTTTAATGAAGAATATTCGGGAAGATAAAGGCCTTACATATGGCATCCATTCTTCTTTAGTTACCTTTCAAAAAGACAGCATGTTTGTAATTGAAGCAGATGTCAACAAAGCCAATCTTGAACTTGCGCTCGCTGAAATAAAAAATGAAATTAAAAGGCTGAGCACTCACCTTGTGGGTGGCGAAGAATTAACGTTAGCCAAAAATCATTTTATTGGCAGCCTTCAAACAGAACTGGCAAATCCATTTTCGGTAGCAGAGAAAATAAAAAATATTGAACTAAATGCCTTGGGTCATAATTTCTATCAGCGCCTTATCCATCAAATAGAAATTATTACCCCTCAAGAATTCCAATCATTATCTCAAAGATATTTTCAAGAAGAAAGCATCTTTGAAGTTACGGTAGGATAGGCAATCAATACTTAACCTGCCGTTTTTATCTTTTTATAGGTTGGATAGCCGTACATTAGAAAAGTGGTATTCGTTTTTAATGAATATCCGAATTCAAATAAGAGTCTAAATTTTCTTTGGTAATTATTTCTAGTGGAAACAACTCTAACGGAGGAGGGCTTTTTTTAAACAATAAATAATTGGCCAAGTGGCTAATACCCAAGGCGGCTTGCCGTTTGGGATTTTGGTTGATTAAAAAGCGAATGGTTCCTGTTTTTAAATGAACTAGGTTTTGTTCTAGTAAGTCATACCCAATTAATCTAATATCTGTTCGCTTATAGGGTTCGAGCAGCGAAGCAACAATTGATGGTTCTTTTGAGGTTGTCACGAATATTCCCTTTACTTGAAGATCAGCCGCAATCTCTTGTATGCACTGATGAATGGATGAAAGCAGGGCATGGCTCAAGTTGATTGACACTACCTCAGGTGCAAGGCTGCTCGATTCGCAATACGATCTAAAGCCCTTTTCTTTCTCTGTTAAATGGGGAGAATTTTTAACGTCCTCATCGATGTGCAGAACAATTAACTTGGTTTGGTTTTGTTGGCCAATGAGCATAAGCTCACCCGCTAATTTTCCACTTTCATACAGATTTTGACCTATAAAACATAACGGGCTGGCTTCCTTTAAATTGGTGTTGAACAATATGTAGGGTGTATTATTTTCACGCCAATATTTAAAAAAGGCGCGGGCTTCATGAAGAAAAATTGGCGCAATAAGAATGCCATCGGGAGTATCATTTAAGGCGGCAAGTGTATTTTTTATAAAGGAGCTGCCGTTGAGCTTATCAAAAAGAAACGTCTTTATTTTTATTCCATATTGGCTCCACTCTGCCCCGGCTTGCTCTACCCCAGCAATGGATTGGCTCCAGTAGGCATCATCGTCTTGCATTGGTAGAATGGCGGCAATGGTAAAAGATTTCTTTGACCCAAGCGTGCGTGCAATCAAATTGGGTTTATAATCGATCTCATCGAGCACTGCCTTTACTTTGGCCAAGGCATTGTTAGAAACCTTGCCCCGGTTATGTAACACACGATCTACAGTGCCGGTAGAAACACCGGCTTTTTTGGCAATATCTTTTATGCGCAGGTTATCCAAGCTTAGTGGGTTGGTTCAAGTTCTATTTTCTCAAGCTCCAAAAGGGTTTTTGAGTCATCTTCAAGATCTGAAACCAACAGTCTATTGGAAGAAAAATCATACTCACCTTTTATTTCTATATCGTGTTGCAGGGCCTTACCATAAAGGGAAATGGTGATAATGGATTGGCTGGTGTTTAAAAGCCATTCTCCGCGAGCTGCGCTGCCGTTATTAAACGTGATAAAGCCATCACCATCAAAAACAATAACAGTATTTTTATTGAGGAGGTCATTCTTTTTAAGATGTAGGCTCACAACTTTCCATTTGCCAATAAGATTTTTTCGGGCGCTACATCCCGCAAGGATACTGGCAGTAAAAAGTAAGGTGATGATAGAATATCGTAATCGCATTCTCTATAAATTGCTAGAAACTCCTTTTTTTAACAAGCCATTTGGTGCTTTGTTTGCTTCTGTGCATGCAATTTACAGTACCTTGGCATTATTGCAAACCGTGGAAATCAGCTTTTTGAAGGATGGTTGAATGATGGTATCTTTCGCCTATGAAGGATTACAAAAAGTACTTTATCATTTCTGCCCCACCTGATCAAGTGTACCTGGCGTTGACGGTACCTTCAACTTTATTATTGTGGACTGGCGAGGAGGCGGACATGAATACCGAACCCGGTTCGGAATTTTCTTTATGGGATGGCAGTATTGTTGGTAAAAACATTGAGTTTGAAGAAAACAAAAAGATAGTGCAGCAATGGTACTTTGGCGATCAACCTGCCAATTCAATTGTTACCATGAAACTGCATCCGCACAAAGCGGGCACTTCGCTAGAGCTTACGCACACCAATATACCCGATGCCGATTATTACAATATTGTGGAAGGGTGGAACGAGAGCTATTTCGCCTCGCTCATAGAATTTTATGAAGATTAAGTCTGCCGCTAAAAAACCAACTAACGCATTTACATTTTTAGCTCCGCTGGTAGCCATAGAAGGAAACTATGTAGAGCATGGTATTTTTTTACCAGCCGGATTAATCGAAAAACTGCCTGTAAAACGGTTACGCGCAAAGGGTACAATTAACGGAATTGCCTTTGCCCTTGCCATACAGTATAGAAAAAGTGGCCACCGGTTTTTTATGATCAGCAAGAAGTTGGTAAAAGAAGCCCATTTAAAATTAAGTGCCCAGGCCCAAGTTAGCTTTAGATTGGTTGACCCTGCTGTGGTTGATGTGCCCGAAGAGCTAGAGGCAGTACTTGAGCAAGACGAGCAGGCCAAGAAAGTGTGGGCCAATTTTCCCAATGGCCTGCGAAGAAGCCTTTGTTACTATGTTACTTTAGCCAAAAGTATAGATGTGCGCATTAAGCGCTCTTTTGAGCTAATGGACAAAGCTAAAATGGGATTGCTTTATAAGCAGAAGCCGAAGCTTTTTCGGTAGAAGAAGATATAATTGATAAGGATATGGAAAAGGGGTGTCCGCCTTTGCGGTGCTACCATTTAAATTAAAACAAAGATAGTTTTAGCGACTGCCGTATTCAAGAATATATAACTGGATTAGATTTTCAACATTTAGTGACTAACACCGTCTCCTTTCTTGTTGCCAGCAATAAAAACGTAGTGGTATACTTTAACACTCTCTGCTTTTTTGCACCTTTGAGGTTTTCAGAAAAAACAAAAACCTATGGCCTTACTTGAAAAGCAACTCTATGTAAAGAACTCTACCCTGCCTAATGTGGGTAAAGGATTATTCACCAAGAAATTTATCCCAAAAGGAACTCGGATTGTTGAATATCGAGGCGAAAGGCTTACATGGAAAGAAGTAGAAAAAATGGCTGATGACAGAAACGGCTACGTTTTTTATTTCACTGCCAACCATGTATTAGATGCATGGAATTTCAAAAAGGCATTCGCTCGTTATATCAATGATGCCAAGGGAATAACCCGTGTGGAAGGCCTCATTAATAATACTGAATTTATTATTGAAAAGAAGCACTGCTTTGTGGAAGCCACAAAAGATATTCCTGCCTATGGTGAATTATTTGTGGGCTACGGAGCCGAATACTGGCAGGCTATACGCTACAATATTAAATTGGCCGAATCAAACAAAAGAAAAGAAGAGAAGAATATGAAAAGAGACCAAAAGATAAATATTGCAGTGAACATGGACAAAACCCATCACATACTACAGAACAATGTAAAGTGATAAAAGGAAAGAAATACAAAGAGAAACA
>JANXRR010000247.1 GCA_025356795.1 Bacteroidia bacterium | reverse complement strand
AAGTGTACGATCTTGCTACAGCATCTATTGAAAAGCAAGCATAGTCACTGAGAGCAGTCCAAGGATTTTCTGACATTAAAGTAGTGAATTCAACCTTAATAGGTTTTTGACTTGTTGCCAAAAATGAAAGCTTATAATGTTTGCCTTTATTAAGCACGAAGCCGGCATTATATATCAATGCCTCAGAATTACCAATGATATTTATTTTTAAAAAGGGGTTATTACCTTCCCCAATTTTTCTTTCGATAGTGGATGCTGATGGCCATATGTTCCATCCTTTTGCATCAAATTCAAACTCACCATTTGAAATCATGTTTTTACCTAAAAGGCTATAATGCTTTTTTTTGGTTGATTTCATAAAAACTGAACCGCTCTCATTATGATACAATTGCTGCCATTCATTAAGTTCAAATTCTTTGCTTACATCACAGGGATTGGATTCACTGTAAGATTCTGCAATTGATTGGTTTGATTTTTCAGCAGTGAACAGATTATTGCTGAACAAACCAATTTCAGATATAGCTGTTTTTTTATCGGCACTTAGATAGACACAATAACTCGCTTCATTTGTTGCGTACCATTTATTCCTTTCAATTATTAATTTATTCAACTGTCCATTTAATAACTTTCCTAGCCTATCATACTTAATGTAAAGCTGACCTCTTTCCTTATTTGAAATACTATTTCCATTAGAGAAAGAATTATTTCCTGTCAAGGTAATCGCTCTGGTATTGTGGAGAAAGATGCCAGCCATGGAACAATTTGATAGTGTATTATCTTTCACGAGTACATCAGTCGATTTATCATCAATGTATATTCCGCTCGCAAATAATTGGTTGGGATTTGGTGTGCCATCACCACAACCAATTCCATTCCTGATGATGTTATTGTCAATGATATTATTTCCGTTGCTATTGTTCCATGTATAGATACCCGCACCATCATCTTTTACAATACAAAAATTGGTAATTTGATTGTCTTTAATTTGAGTATTGCCAACACGGAAATCAATTCCTATGTAACCTGTGCTATCGATTAAATTATGCAGAATTAGATTTGATTTTTGTTTCGATCTATCGGAGGTAATATGTAGCGCAATATATTGTCCATCTCCACTTTGTCCTCTGCCTGCTATTAATCCTGTTCTCAAGATTTTATTGTTGGCAAAAAATATCTTCTCGTTATTGTGTAGTTCAACCCCATTATTATTTGAGTCTTTAATAAAACAATTATTGATAGTTAAATTTTCACTAGAGGTTACCTCTAATCCGTTTTTTCCAGAATAATTAATTTCCACGTTTTGAAGAAGGCAATTATTACATTCTTGTATGTATATACCGGTTTTTTTCTGACGCTTAATGGTTAAATTTTCTATGGTAATATTAACCGCATTTTCTATTTTTATACCCCAGTCAACAGTACTTGCTTCTACAGTTTTATTATTGGGATTTGTTGGCGGATTAAGATATATAAATAATTGTTTGGTTATTTTATTGTAGAACCATTCTCCATCCTGATCGAGTGTTGATAAATTTTTTTGAATAAAATATCCAAAGCCCTTTTGAGGAGGGTTGGTAGGTGAAGTTGATAAATAAAAAAGCTTAGAGTGATAGTGAGTAACTTTAAGATTATCGAGAGTCCACCGGGAAGATTTCATTACAACTTCACATTCATCCCACGTAATGTCTTTAAAGTCTGTTAATGAGTCTTGAATTTCGTTTCTGGTAGAAGATTTAGTGATTGTAAGATAGCCTCTGTTGGGATAACGCCCCAAGCGCTGATAGCTTCCATTGATAAATATGTTAACTGGTTCTGAGGAACAATTTTGGCACGTAGCTACCCAGATATTTTCTTTGTAAATAGTCCACTTACTTATTGTTATAGATCCATCTATTATCGGATTTAATCCTCTACCATAGGCACCAACATAAATCCCTGAGGCACGAATAATTATTTGTCCATGAAATATACTTCCTCTTTCAATTAATATGGAGTCGCCTGTTTGTAAAGAAATATTCATTAAGTGAGCTAAACTTAGCCAAGCATTGGCACTACTCTTGCCATCGTTTATATCATTTCCTTTGGTTGAAATAAAATAAGTACTAGCAACTACTGACTGACTAATTAAGACAAAAATGAAAATTGAAAACTGTTTCACTTAAGTCCTTTTATTCGTCAGCTTCTTGGAGCATTTTACCTGAGCTATATGATTTTGAAAACGATGACAATAGTTTACTTCTGAGTTGAGCAATGACATGATTAAATGTAAGGTAAACGAAATATGAATTTGTAAAAAGATAACGTTTCCAAAGTCTTTTAGGTTCTTGATAAAGGCGATAGGCCCATTCTAACGAAAGATTGCGCATCCACATAGGTAATCGATTTTCAACATCGGCAAATACACTGAAGGCTTGTCCAACACCTAAAAGGCATGCGCCAATTTTGTTCTTGTTATCTGCAATCCATTTTTCTTGTTTAGGACAACCCAAGGAAACAAAAATTAGGTCAGGCGAAGTTGATTTAATCCTTTTAATTATAGCGCTATTCTCTTCCTCTGATATTTCTCGGAAGGGTGGCGAATAAAATCCGCTTATCCTTAACAATGGATATTTCTCTCTCGTTTTATTAATTACCGCAGTCAACAGCGCATCTGTTGTACCATAAAAATATACTGATTTATCTAAAACTTCTGCCTGTTTTAATAAGTCGGGAAACATATCCATACCACAAACCCTGACTTGCTTTAACTTATCGAAATAATTAAGAAATAGCGAAATCGGTTTCCCGTCAGGGGCAACAATATTGGCGTTGTTGATTATCTTTTGAAAGTTTTTATTTTTATAACCCTCCACTACCATGTGTACGTTGGCGAAGCATACATAAGATGGTATTTTATGTTGAGCTAGATAAAATATCTCTTGGATAAAATCTTGATAAGTGCCTACGGAAATTAACGAATGTAAAACTGTTTTATTTTTCATATTGGTCTTCTCAGTAGGCATTTTTTTCACCCTTTATCATATTCCAAACTGTCTGAAATATTATTTTCATATCGAGGGCTAGACTCCAATTTTCTATGTATTGCACATCGTACTGCACACGTTTTTGCATTAGCTCTATCTCTCTTGTTTCGCCACGAAAGCCATTTACCTGCGCATATCCAGTTATCCCTGGTGTCACAAAATGTCTCACTTTGTAATTTTCGATTGTCTTCGAATATTCTTCTAATTGACTTACCATGTTTGGGCGTGGCCCCACTACTGACATATTGCCCAGCAGTACATTGAAGAATTGAGGCAGTTCATCGAGATTAGTCTTACGTAAAAAAGCACCTACTTTTGTAATTCGAGAGTCATTTTTTGTTGCCTGCAACTCTGAATTATTATTCACAAGCATGGTTCGGAACTTATAGCAATCGAATAATTTATTTTTCTTTCCTGGGCGCAATTGCTTGAAGAATATCGGGCCTGGGGAGTTAAGTCTAATGGACAATCCAATCAATGGAATTACAAATGGAAATAGAAATAGAATGACTGAACCAGAGAAAAGGATGTCGAATATTCTTTTTAAGTTGGCATTAATGGATATGCCTAATGGCTCTTTTCTTGTTGTAATTACAGGAACTGAATTAATTAAAAATACATTGCCGCTATCAGAATGAAGTGCGCTAAAGTCTGGCGCTATTCTAAAATAGATGAAATTGTCATCAGCAAATTTGGAGATGTCTTGAAGTAGTTCTTGATACTTGAATGGTAACGCAAAATAAATTTCACCTATATTTTCTTTAATGCAAAAATTCTTAATGTCGGTAGTATTCAAGGATCCAATTATTTTTTCTTTTAATGGTTGTGGTTGATCAGTGGAATCGTCAAAAAATCCTACGAAATGATAACCAGCAGACTCATTGGCAATGAAGTATTGAAAAAGAGCAGATCCAGAGCCTGAAGCACCAATAATAACAACCTTACGCTGATCGAATTTTGTAAACTGATAATACTTTAGAATTAATTTGAATAGAATTCTGAAACCAATAATGAATATACCTGATAGGATATAAATAGAGAGTAAGAAATTGAGACTTACCTTAAATAAAGGAACTGTAATTAGTATAGTTCCTATGATTAGTACATGAATAAAAAAAGTACTAAATATATTAATGCTAATTGTTCTTAATAAACTGGTAGTTTCTACTCGATATATTTTATTAAAGAATCCTGCGATAATCCATATCAAACCGAAAATTAGAAATAACGCTGAGAATTGATCCATTGAAAGTGTAGATGGTGGGCCAATTTTTCTGGTAACGAGGAAGGCTAAATTGATTAGCCAGAAATCGATGATGAAGATCATCACTTTTATTAGCCTTGAATAATATTTGCCTTTCATGATTATAAACTTTAATGGACTCAAAATTCTAGCATTCAGAAATTGAAATAGATGATGTCAATCATTGAAGACAAAAATTCTCCTCATTTAACTATTCTTCAATCAGTCATAAAATTGTGCCTTAATTGAAATGAAAAAATAATTATTCCAAAACCAACAATCATGAATCAAATTAAAGTAGCATTGATCCTAGGTATAACAGGTCAAGACGGATCCTATCTTGCAGAACTCCTTTTGGAAAAGGGATATTTAGTGCATGGTATCAAACGCAGAAGTTCTTCACTTAATACAGATCGAATTGACCATCTGTATCAAGATCCTCATGAACGTAACATTAGCTTTAAGCTTCATTATGGTGATTTAACTGATGCAACAAACTTAATCCGTATTATTCAGGAAATTCAGCCTGATGAGATATACAATTTAGGTGCCATGTCACATGTTAAGGTAAGCTTCGATGTGCCTGAATACACTGCTAATACTGATGGCATGGGCACATTAAGAATATTGGAGGCAGTTAGATTATTAAATTTAACGAATAAAACCAGAATTTATCAGGCTTCATCGTCAGAGCTATATGGTCTTGTTCAAGAAATACCACAACGGGAAACAACTCCTTTTTATCCACGGTCGCCCTATGCTGTTGCCAAACTTTACGGATATTGGATTACTGTTAATTATCGCGAGGCTTATAATATGTATGCTTGCAATGGTATATTATTTAATCACGAATCGCCTAGAAGAGGGGAGACTTTTGTTACACGTAAAATTACTCGCGGCATTGCTCGTATTGCACTCGGAATGCAAAATATGTTATTTCTGGGAAACTTAAATTCTCAACGTGATTGGGGGCATGCAAAAGATTATGTAGAAGCAATGTGGTTAATGCTTCAACAAGAAAAACCTGAAGACTTTGTTATTGCTACAGGTATAACAACCTCGGTACGTGAGTTTGTTAAGATGGCATTTTCTGAGGTTGGAATTCTATTGGAATTTGAAGGAGAAGGTATTGATGAAGTTGGCAAAGTAGTAATTTGCCTTAATCCCGAATATTCAATTAATGTTGGTCAAGTAGTAGTAGCCGTAGATCCACAATATTTTAGACCTACAGAGGTTGAACTTCTCATAGGTGATTCAACAAAGGCAAGAACAAAATTGGGATGGATGCCTAAAAACACTGTATATGATATTGTTCATGACATGATTGAATCTGATTTAAAACTGTTTGACCGCGATAGAATAATGTTAACTAATGGCTTAGAAATTTTTAAATATGATGAATAAGGAATCAAAAATTTATATCGCTGGTCATTTAGGAATGGTCGGCTCAGCAATACATAGAAAACTTGAGAAAGAAGGGTATCATAATTTTGTATTGAGAACATCAACTCAGATGGACCTTAGAAACCAATCTGCTGTAAAGCAATTTTTTGAAACTCAAAGACCTGACTATGTATTTTTAGCAGCAGCTAGGGTTGGAGGTATTTATGCCAACAATACATATCGTGCCGATTTTATTTATGATAACTTAACAATTCAATCTAATATTATTCATCAAGCGTTTCGGTGTAGTACCAAAAAATTATTGTTTCTAGGGTCTTCCTGTATCAATCCTAAAAATGCTAAGCAGCCTATGAGAGAAGATGCATTGCTTTCTGGGCGGCTGGAGCATACCAACGAACCGTATGCCATTGCTAAAATTGCTGGTATTAAAATGTGTCAAGCATACCGCCAGCAATATGGATGCAATTTTATCAGCCTTATGCCAACCAACTTATATGGTCCCAATGATAATTACGATCTTTTAAACTCCCATGTTTTACCTGCGATGTTAAGTAAATTTCAAACAGCAAAAGAGCAAGGGTTTCCTTCAGTGGAAATATGGGGTACGGGTAAACCAAAGCGCGAATTTTTGCATGTTGATGATTTAGCTGATGCATGTTTTTTTTTAATGGAAAGTTATAACAGTGAGGAAATAATTAACGTGGGTACTGGTATTGATATTACCATTAATGAACTCGCATTGCTCATGAAAAAATGTATTGGCTATAATGGCAACATTCATTTCAATCCTGAAAAACCTGACGGAACTCCACGAAAGCTTTTAGATACCACCAAAATTAATGATCTAGGATGGTTCGCTAAGATTGAATTGGAGGAAGGCATAAAAAGAATTTGTGAAGAATTTGAGGCTGCCACATTTAGTTGATTTAACCATGCGATTTGAATAATAACATAAGAGAACTGAGTATGAAAAATTCTTTACTAAAAACAAATGTGAATGCCCTTTTAGAGCACCCCTTGGTAAGTATTGGCATACCAACTTTCAATAGAAGTGAGGGACTATTAAGAGCCCTTGCTTCTGTTGCACTTCAAAAATATCCTAATTTGGAAATACTTGTTTCGGATAATTGTTCAACAGATGAAACTCAAGTGATAATGTCTAGGGTAAGCAAGGAACACCCTGAAATAAGATACTATAGACAGCCAGGTAATATTGGCATGATCGGTAACTTTGAATTTGTATTAAGAAATG
>JANXRR010000236.1 GCA_025356795.1 Bacteroidia bacterium | reverse complement strand
CATAAAAGTTAAATAAAGATCAAAGTAATTCAAAAAACAATTTGGAGCAAGGTCTTACGTGATGCTTGAAACTAAGGCAGATAAAACATCTGATATTTTATCATTTGGCCGTAATCTTATTCATTTAATCGAAACCAGATTTGACATTCATTTTCTTCCTATTACATTTAATTGCTAATAAGAAATACCATGTCATCACTATTTATTTCGTTAACAAAGAAATCATTTATAATTAACATCTATGCCGTTGGTTTTCTTTTTTTGATTTTCAGTTCCGCGTGCACATCTAATTCATCAAAGCTGAAAGCAGAAAATGATTCGCTTCGACAGGAACTTAACAGCAGCAATCAAGTAATTTCAACCTTACGAGCTGTAAATATTTTGCTTGACTCAATTGATATTGCTCGACATTCTATTCATTCAATGACGCTCAATGGAAATAGTGCCAATTATACCGAACGTATGGAAGAGCTGAAAGACTATATCAGACGAACCGAAGAAAAAATTAAAGAACTAGAATCATCTTTTGTTGATAACGATGTTAACAAAGAATCTTATCTCATGATGATCGATGCTTTAAAGGATGAGTTAAAGTTCAGGCAAGAGGAAGCTGGAATTATGGATAAGAATACATCCACGCTTTCAGAAATGGATTTACAAAATGATCATTTAACGGAGATAGAAAAAAAACTTGAAGCAAAAAAAAGTGAATTGAAAGCGCTTGAGTTACGAATAAAAGAATTAGTTAGAACCATGAATATTTCAGAAGCAGACAGCTACTTTGCTCAAGCAGTGGCTGTCGAAGAAGCAGCAAAAAGAACAAAACTGGCCCCCAACAAACGAAGGCAAACGTTTCAGGAAGCATTAGCCCTTTATGAAAAATCAGCCAAGCTGGGTAAGAAGGAAGCAAAAAGGAAAGTTGATGAATTAACTATTAAAATCGGGACTGATTAATAATTTGGTTAGATCATCTATCGATAAAGAAATTTATGAACAAGGTATAGTTGGGATTAACTAATTTTCCTTCTTGTCTTCATTCCATACAATACTCTTGTTAGCATAAAGTTTTTTATCACCACTTGATACAAGCTCAACACGCCACCAAAACAAATCAAAATTAATAACAAAAGTTTTATTGTGATGGGTAGTTGCCACTGAATTACATAATAGCCTGAAGCAACAATAATTGTTTGGTGCAAAATATAAAACGGGTAAACCGCAGGTGTGGTGTATTTCAAAAATCGGTTCGAGTAATTTAAGTGTCTTCTAGCAAAGCCAAGTATTGCTAAGATGATGGTCCAAATGTGAATTGCATTGAGTAGGCCATATTCATAAATATCTTGCTGCTTCTTCGGAAATTTCAATGCCCACCAGTAATCTTTGTATAACCAAACCACACATACTACTGCAATGCCAATGAAGTACCAGCGATAGTTTTCGCATGTCTGCCAAAAGGAGGGGAGGCTTGCCAGCAGATAACCAAACAAAAATAACGTCATTGAAAACAAAAACAAGAACCAATCGCCAACCAGGCTTCCTTGTTCAGGCCAACGGATGTATAATTTGAAATAACAATAAATAAGAATTGTCACCAATGAAAAAACTGTGATTGGGAATTTTAACAGTCCATCCAATCGCTGCTTGGTATTGTGAATTGCTTTTATTTTTAAAATCAAAAACAAGGGCCATAACAAAACCGTGAATACAAAAAGATAGGTAACAAACCAAAGGTGGCTCCATGTCAAAGTTCCTTCCGGATAGGGAATGAAATTCCAAACACTAGGATAGAAGTCCCAATAATTCATGGTAATTTTCCCAAGCTGAAGTTTTTCAAAATAAACTTGCAACGGAGTGGTGAAAAGCATGGCGAAGCACAGGGGTATGAATAGCCGAATGAAGCGCTCACCTAAAAAAGAAATGCCCGATCGTTTTGCTAACGAAAAATATGATCCAACACCAGCAATAAAGAAAAGTAGGGGCAGTCTCCATTGATGTAACCACCAAATCAATCGGCTAAGGCCCACAGAGTGTTCTTTGTTTTTTATTTCCCAACCAAATTCTACAAAAGGCATGGCACAATGAAAAATGATTAGCAAACCAAACGCTAACACGCGAAGCCAATCTATGAAGTAAAGTCTATTATTTTGTTGAAGTGAATTCATTACGGGTTTTTAGCAAGGACAACTGATTGCCTGTTTTACCCCTATTTGTTATTCTCCTTTTTCGATAGCATCAGTTATTGAGCTGACAATTTCATCTAATGCCTTGGCTGATTGCTCAAGATGGACAGTGCATTCTTTAACTTCATCCGACTTGGGCAACTTACCCATGATACTTACCAGACCAAGAATACTTGCCAGTGGACTTCTAAGTTTATGAGCGTTGATAAACGCATATTCTTCAAGAGCTGCCTTTTTCTTCTCAAGCTCCTCGGTTCTTTTCTTTACCAATTCCTCGAGATGATTGTTAATTCTAAGAATTTCAGCCGACTGTATTTGAAGCTCTTCCGACTGGGCTTGAATTTCTTCGTTCCTGGTTTGCAATTCCTTTGTTCGCTCCTCCACTCTAATTTGAAGGACATAGCGCTCGCGTTGAAGTTTTCTTTCGCGCTGTTTGATGAAAAGATAAATTCCATAAACCGATGAAATTATTAGTAGACTGTAAAACCAAAAAGTGCGCCAAAAGGGGGGCTTAATTTCAAATTTAATAACAGCTTCTTTTGCTTCATCAAAAAATCCTGAATCAGAAGTACGAAGTCTAAATGTATATTCGCCCGGTGGAAGACGTGAATAAGTTGCTTGTAAATCTCGGCTTGTGATCCAATCACTATCATAATTATCGAGCTTGTATTGATAACTTAAGCTGGTGAGATTTTGATACCACAAACCCTTATAAGTAATAGTAATGTCATTAGAATTATAATCAACAGAAGTGCTTACTTTAGAAGTAAAAGTTAGCTTGCCTGCCTTTAGCTTTTGAATGAATGGAATAGGAGAATTTAACTCAGTCTTTGCTGCCCCAGAGTACTTAACAATACCACTATTGGTACCTACGTAAATATGACCTCTTTCATCTTTGCTAATTGAGTTTAGATTACCACTTTTATTTAAGCCAATTTGATCGCCATACAAATGTGTTTTATTTTCCTTCGTATTGATAACTTCGAGGCCTAGCGCATGAAGCACAATAATATTTCCGTCAACAGTTGAAGTTAAACTACTTATGTTAGTATCCCTCAGTTCTTCAAATGGCAAAAATTTATTTTGTGCAAGCTTGTACAACCCCTCTGATTGAACATTAGCCCAAATATTATTGAGGCCATCTTCTGCAAAACCATAAATAACCTTAGGCTGTTCGCCCAAGGAATAATGATGGATGCCAGCAACATCTAGCATATCGATGTCTTTTCCATCCGTACCAAACCATACTCTCTTTTTACTGTCAACAAAAACCTGATAGATATAATCCGATGAAAGCCCCTCCTTTCTCCCTATATTCTTGATTGAATAGTTGCTCCCCTCCAATTTTATTTGAGTGACACCTTCTAATGTGGCCAACCATACATCGTTTCCTTTGCTGCAAATACTCAATACATTTCCATTTCTCAATTCCTGTTTAAAGTATTATTCCTACGGCTCGGGCGATCCAGTTCTGCGGAACGACCCGAGTGGCCATGTCGATCTGATCGACATCCAGCTCGCGA
>JANXRR010000179.1 GCA_025356795.1 Bacteroidia bacterium | reverse complement strand
TTGAGTACTAAGTTTTATAGAAAGTTCTCTTGCTATTTCGCTCATAGTTGCAAGTTCAGATGAAATTTCCGTTGCTTCTTCAACAACTGATTTTATTTCGTTACTAGTAACTTTGCTTAGCTCACTCATTTCATTTACATTGTTTTCAGCCTTAACTATAGAAGCATTTAGCTCTTTAATCATTCGAGCAAACTCAATCCTACTATTTTGCAAATCCTGGATACGCCTATTAAGCATCCAGCAGTAAGCAACACAAACAACTATCATTATTAACAGTAAAAAATCTAAAAATAACATATTACCTATTCTTCAAAAAAGTTTTTCAAATTTATTGCAACCTTATTGTCCACCTTTCCAATTTTTCCTGTAAATAAAGATATAGGACCAGATCGAACAATAATGTCTTTATCTTTATGGTGATCCATAATAAATGTATCACCAATTTTAAGCTTTGCAATCTCTTCAATTGTAGATATTCTATTAGTGATAACTGCTTCAACTGGTAAATTAACTCCTTTTATGCTTTCGGAAAGCATACGCTCCCATTCCTGGTCAGAGCCAAATTTATCACCAAGGAACACCTGTTGCATTTGCTCTTTAATCGGTTCAATAGTTTTGTATGGTAATATCAACTCAACATTCTTTACCTGCTCATCAATCTCTATCCTTAATTTTAGAGCAATTACTGCGTCTCCTGGTCTGGCAATCGTTACAAAATTAGGATTACTCTCTAATCTTTCAAAATTAAAAGTAGTAGGGGTTATTTGATCAAAAGCATGGCTTAGTTCCGTCAGGATAATTTCTGAAATTTGTCTAGCTAATCCTTGTTCAATCGAAGTTAGTATTCTTTCTGAATCGTTAGCACTGACTTGGGATGTGTTTTTTTTACCACCAAGTAGCAAATCGACGAATGAAAAAATCATATTATTTTCAAGTATTAGCAACCCAAAATTTTCCCACTCTACAGCTCTAAAAATCACAATAGATATTGGGTTTTTATTATGGTCGAAATACCCTCCAAACCTCAATGACTTATAATCTTCAATTGTTACGTCCACTGGTTCAGAAGTAAGATTCCTAAGGGCCGTGCTTAGCTGTCGAATAAATTTTTCAAAGATAATCTCAAGCATTGGTAGCTTGTCATAAGACTGGAGTGATTGTTCGAGAACAGCCTTTATGCCAGTCAAGTTACTAGGCAATGTGTTGTTGCCTTTTTTGTGAGATTTTGTCCTTACATTATCTTTGTTTTGTTCTTCTTCAGTCATTTGTACTACTAATAAATCCTTTGCTCGTATATTGAACTAATTAACCGTGATTTCTTGAAACAGCACTTCTTTTACAACAATCGGCGCAGTAATCTTATTAATCCTCTTGGAAATCTCTTCTTTTAAGTAAAGTGTACTATTAGAGCTATTAAAATCTGTGGACCTAAGGGTTCTTAAAAATGTAATTAATGTATCTTTTATAATTGGCATCTTGGCTAAAACGGCTACACTTTCTTCTTCAGTACCAAGCCTCATTGTTATATCCATTCTTAAATATTCCCTTTTTGCTCCAGCACCAGAAAGGCCAACGGTAATAGGATCTACATCTAAATAAGTGTTGGAATCAAGTTGTATATGTTCTTTTCCTTTTGGTTGCTTAACTTCCCCTTCTTCTGGTGGTTTAGGGCCTTTTATGACAAAAAAGAAAAAGAAAATAGCGCCGACTATTGTAAGAACAATTGGCGCGACAATTAGTAAAATTCTTTGTAGCTTCTTCTTTTTTTCTGCGGAGAGGCCAAATTTACCAGCTTCCGACGGAGTTAGTGGCTCTTCTTCATTCTCGTCATTCATCGAAGTTATTAAATTTTATGTTGAAAATATTAATATTTTGTAGTAACTTATATAGCAATCTTGTAGTACAAAGTACATGAAAGTTAAAAAATATTCTACTAAAATTTCTGTATTACTGTGCTTAAACTAGAAATCGGCTTAAAGTAAACTAATATTTAAAGAAATATTTGAGTTATAAATCAAAATCAATTATATGATGCAAGCTTTAATAAACAAAGTATCTTTATCCTTTTGGGTTTTTTTGGTATTTGAGCTGTTCTTTTTATGCAATGCAGCATCTGCAAACAATGCATCATATATTGCGCTTTCTGGTCAGATAGCAAGAAAAAGACAATTAGAAGTCGTGGCAAACAATGTTGCTAATACTAATACTGTTGGTTATGAACAAGATAATATTTTATTTCGCAATGTAGATGTTATCCAAAATTCCCGCAGAAGCAACTCTTTTGCCTGGCCAGAAACGACTTATAGAAGCGGTGATCAAGGGCCAATCAAAGTTACTAATAGACCAACCGATTTAGCTGTTGTTGGAGAAGGTTATTTTAAGGTTATTACACCTAGAGGGCCACGGTATACTCTTGATGGATCTATGATGATAAATAACCAAGGTGTTTTAGTAAATTCTGCTGGATATCCGATTTTAACAGCGGATAATAATTTTATTGAAATCCCAGCAGACTTTCAAACGTTTGAAATTTCAGAAAGCGGAGCTGTATTCGTTGATAATGAGGAAGTTGCTATAATAGGTGTGTTTGCATTTGATTTAAAAGATCCTATTATAAAAGAAGGTGGGAACTTGTATGCTATAGAAGGGAATGATCGAGTACTTGAGGAATTTACTATAGTTTCCGGGGCGCTTCGTAGCTCGAATGTTAATCCTGCGCTTGCGATGTCTCAGCTAGTTGAAATGCAGAGATCGTACGGATTAACCACTGATTTAATGACTAATATACTCAATACCGATAAGGATGAAAAATACCGGGATCGATAAAACGATGGGATTAAGATTCATGGCTTGGTAGCGGAAAAACTCATTCGATCCATTGGTTTATGTAAAATTAGTTTAAAAAAATCTTACAACTTGAAACGGTTTTGGTTCTCAATTTCTGCTTCTTGATCTCATTTCTAACTGGAAATGGTAATATTTGCTTGCACGATGAGAGAACGCTGGTACTTGTTAGGATTTCTGTTTATGAGCTCACTGGCGCGAGGCCAATCGGAAGATATCGCATCCTTGCCAAAAAAAGGAAGCTATTTGTACTATGGACAGCCAGCCTTTGAAGATAACTCCTTCCTTCTACAGGAAGCGATCAACCAGGAAAAGGGTGTCATGCAATTCATTTCCAATTTCTATTTCGACAATCTTCGTGGTGGCGATTTTTTGTATAGTTTTTCCCACGAGATACCTGTCAGCAGCATCCGTCACCAGGTTAATTACACGGTTTACTATCATGTGCTTCTGAAGACGGCGTCCGCCGAAAAAAGCGATGGTATTGGTGATCTAAACATTGGCTATCAATTCATGGCCACCGGAAAAAAGGACTGGGCGATGGTAGTGCCAGGTATCACACTTATCCTCCCGACGGGAAAAGCGATTTCCGGCAACGGTACCGGAGGGGTGGGAGGGCAGCTTAGCCTGGCCATTACAAAAAGACTAATTGAATTGCAAGGTGGGAACATTTTTGTAGAAAGTGAATTGG
>JANXRR010000175.1 GCA_025356795.1 Bacteroidia bacterium | reverse complement strand
GCCCGTCATGTAATTGCTGAATCCCTTTCTCCACTTTCTCAACAAAGATCAATTTTTCAATAAATTCTTCAAGATCAAACTCTTGAGGAAGCCCTTTAACTGTTTCCATTAATTTATCCAATCTCATAATTAATAATTTTTATTTCTACTGCCCCGTCATCACAAACGCCCCCCAATAATAAGGTTCTTTAAATTTCAACATCAATTGAAGTTGTGCTTGCTTAAACGCCAGCGATTTGTTGCCCGTCTTAGCTAGATTGGTATAAAAGTTTGTCATCAAAGCCTGGGTTGCAGCATCATCTACTTTCCATAAGCTCATTAGTAACGCCTTTGCACCCGCTACCTGAAAGGCGCGTTGCAAACCATACACCCCTTCACCCGAACGCACATCACCCAAACCCGTTTCACAAGCACTTAGCACAATTAAATCTGTTCCTTCCAGATTGAGGTTCATTGCCTCATAGGCGGTAAGCACACCATTATCATTGCTGTTAAGATCGGGGGTTACTTCGCCCGCCAAGGTTTTAGATGCACCGGCCAACAATATTCCAGAGCGAAGCAACGGATTATTTTTAGCACTTTCTTTACTCACGCCTATTGCACCGCTCTCCACATCTTGCAAGAAATAACCATGCGTAGCAATGTGCACGAGCGATAACCCTGTAATTGATTTAACCTGTGCTTCGGTGGCTTCCAATTGTTCATAGCGATTAATTTGATACCCAGCCGTTTTTAAAATAGTGCTGATGCCATTGATCTCTATTTTTGTTCCCGGCAACGCTGCTATGGCTGTTCCTCCATATTCAGGGAAACCAAGTAAGAAAGCTTGCTTCTTTGAGGCCACCGCCTTACGGGATTTCAAGGCTATCAAATCTTTTGAATTCCCAATGTTTACAAGATCGTATTGATTAATAAGGTAACCGGCATCAGTCTTCTTAAGTGTATTAATATTGATTTCATTGTAAACTCCATCGGGCGAAAGATAAATTACCTTCTTTCCTTTTACGGAAGCATCAATCTTCGACCAAAATTGTTCATACGAATATGAATCAGCCAACTTTTGTTTGATAGCATTGCGATAAAATTTTAAATAACGGGTTTCCAGTTGAGTGCCATTATCAAGTATAGTTAAAGTAGGTTGAGCGGAATTCTTGGTAAGCGTTAAGGCAGCATATTTCGAATCGCTTGTAAAATTCTTATCGAACAATCGTATCTGTATTAACTCAACAACGGCTTCGGTATCGGCTAGTAAAGAAGCCACTTGAGTATAGCTTATTTTCTCCGTTGAATATCCTTGTGAAAATTCTGTTGATTTTTGAGAAAGCGCTCTCTCCAACCCATTAGCCTCTTGTTCCAGCGCATTCAAATCAATCTTTTGTTCTTTCAATTCATCTTTTGAAAGTGAATATAATCTTGCCAGGGTTTCTTTCTTATCAAGCCATGCAGCATAGTCGCGGATCAAATCAGTATTGCCACTTTTTAGAATGGCTTGCTTTACCTTGTTGGTAGAACTTAAGAGCAATCCTTTTGTTGCCATTTGATAATCGTACATTTCTTTCACCACAGTTGGATTGGTAGGAGCTGCCTCCAAACAATAATTGTAGAAGCGCTGAAAGCGTGGCCGCAATACATCCCAATAGCTTGTCTTCTCCGCTTCGCTCATGGGAGGAAAATAGCGATTGATAAAATCGATAGACTTATTCATGGCGGGTTCCAGATAAGTAAACGCTTTCTCCAGATCTCCCTTCTTCCAATACAAAATGCCCATGTCTTCTTGCGATTTTACAAAATCAGGATGATTCAAATCCAAAGCGTTAGTACGAATGGTGAGTGACTCATTTAATGTTTTTTCAGCTTCATCAAAACGCCCCTGGATACGATAGAAATTACCCAAATCATTTAATACTTTTGCATAGTTAGGATTCTGATCTCCAAATTTTGCTTTGTATACATCGGCTGCTTGTTTAAAGTAGCCTTCTACTTTATCTAGCTTGCCCATTTGAATATAAAGCAAAGCCAAGTTATCAAGCACACCAGCATAATAAGGGCTTTTAGAACCCAATGCCTTTTCAAGTTTAAGATAAATATTTTCAGCTTCAGTAAACTTTGCATCAGCTTGAAATAACAATGCTAGGTTTGACTGCAACGCAATTTGATTCTTGATGCTCTTTTTGTTCTGCTTTTCGAGATATGATATCGCTGTTTGTATTTTTTGTATTGCTTGCTCGGTGCGGCCGATCTTAAAAAATAAAATCGCTTCGTTGTTTAACGCCACCGAATGCTCTTGGCTTCCTTCACCATATTGAGTTTTAATTAAATCGCTCGCCTCTTTAAAAGCAGTTTCCGATTCATTGTAGCGGGCAGTTTCCTGATAAAGCACTGCCAAGTTATTAAGTGAAGATGAATAAGCTTTGCTAGCCTTGCCCAATGTTTGTTCTCGAATAGTCAACCCTTCTTGAGTAAACGACTCTGCAGTGTTGTATCTGCCCATGGTAGCATAAAGAAGACCCAAGTCTGCATGAACTTTACTGTAGTTGATATTCTCTTTTAGGTTATTGACTTCATAGCCAAGTTTGGCTTCCAGAAATACTACCTCTGCCTGTTTATAATATCGTTTTTGATAAAGGAATTCTGCAGCATCTAATGTATTGCGCAGTTTTTGAGCAGGCGTAACTCTATCATCGTCCTTTAGCACGTTGTTAGAAAAATTATCAGCTCCTTTAGAAATGTTCTCTCCTAAATCCTGAATATCCATCATGCCAGAGTTATCAATCACAGAAATAGCAAAAATGAAATCCGTGGAGTCAAGCTTATCGCGCGCTTTATCCGTTTTGTTCTCTGCAACCTGCTTGGTTTTATCAATCGCCTTTTTTAGGAGCCGATCCAATTGGGCTTGAGATGGAAAAGAGAGTATTGTGAATATGATAATGGCCGCAAGCTTTAGGGTATTAGATGTAGGCTTAAGGATCACATCCAGCCCTGTAGCTTGTAGCTTGTGGCTTGTGGCATTTATTGTATTAGAAGTCATAGTAAAAATTAAAAAACCTCACTCTCTCTATACGCAGCAATCACTGCCAACTCACCTTCTTTCTCCTTTTTCGCATTGCCATGCTCCATACCCCACACACCTCGGTAGCCTTTGTTGTAAACATATTTGAAAATATTTTTATAGTTGATCTCACCCGTGGTTGGTTCATTGCGTCCGGGGTTGTCACCAATTTGAAAATACGCGATCTCACTCCAGCAGCGTTCTATGGTGTTTATCAAGTTGCCATCGTTGCGCTGCATGTGGTA
>JANXRR010000133.1 GCA_025356795.1 Bacteroidia bacterium | reverse complement strand
CTGAGTCAAGCATACCTTCATCCATGTTCACGTCTATCACCTGTGCACCACCGCGCACTTGGTCAAGGGCAACAGTCAATGCTTCATCAAACTTATCTTCTTTTATTAGCTTAAGAAATTTTGCAGAGCCAGTAACGTTAGTACGCTCTCCAATATTTACAAAGTTAGATTCGGGGGTAACCGTTACTGCTTCGAGGCCACTAAGTTTTAATGGCTTTGGGTCAATAGTTGATGGTTGATGGTCGATGGTCAATGTGATTATAATTTATTAGAGTTTATTTGATTACTTGCTTTATTGAGTTTCATTATTAATTAAAAACATCATCAATCATGGATTATTGACAATGGACTACTCTCGGTTTATATTTCGCTGCCAATGTTGCAATCTCTCTTACATGATCGGGCGTGGTGCCGCAGCAGCCTCCAATAATATTTACCAATCCTTCTTTCAAAAACTCTTCTATCTGACTTCCCATTTCTTGTGGTCCCTCATCATATTGGCCAAACTCGTTTGGCAAGCCTGCGTTGGGGTAAGCGCTCACAAAAAATGGAGCTTGCTCATTGAGCACTTGCAAGTACGGCCGAAGCTGCCTTGCACCAAGAGCACAGTTAAGGCCGATGCTCAACAAAGGCACATGGGAAACTGAAATCAAAAATGCTTCTGTGGTTTGGCCTGAAAGTGTTCGTCCGCTGGCATCGGTAATTGTGCCGCTTACCATGATGGGCAACTCTTTGCCTATCTCTTCAAACAATTCTTGTATGCCAAATAATGCTGCCTTTGCGTTCAACGTGTCAAAAATTGTTTCCACTAATATCAAGTCAACTCCACCATCAATAAGCCCTTGCACTTGTTGTTTGTAGGCTGTTTTCAATTGATCGAACGTAACTGCCCTGTAGCCAGGATTGTTTACGTCAGGCGATAATGACAAGGTTCTATTTGTAGGGCCGACAGCTCCTGCAACAAAGCGTGGTTTATTTGGCTCTTTAGCTGTAAACTCATCTGCGGCTTCTTTGGCAATCTTGGCCGATTGAAAATTCAGTTCATACACATATTCTTCCAAGTGATAATCGGCTTGAGCAATGGTGGTGCTACTAAATGTATTTGTCTCCGCCACATCGGCCCCAGCAGCAAAATATTGCCGATGGATATCTTTAATAATATCAGGCCGTGTGATTGAAAGTAAATCGTTGTTGCCTTTAAGAGGATGAGAGTGGTTTTTAAAACGGTCACCTCGGAAATCCTCTTCCTCAAGGATATGACGCTGAATCATAGTACCCATGGCACCATCCAGCACCAAAATCCTTTCTTTTAAAATGTCTTGAATTTTCACTCTTTCTTGGTTTAGTAAATCTTTCCAGAAAGAGCCTATGTGAAAATGGCCGCTTATCTTCTTCCGACAGAAGTCGGAATGGGAGTTAGCACCAAGTTATTGGCAAGGTTGCTAAGACGTCAGCGGGCCCAGTCCCTCAGTCTTTCTGGATAAGCAATGCAAAGAAAAACATTAACTTAATAAAAAGCAATTTTCGAATACCGATATTTGCTGAGTAGTCCACAGGCATAGTAATACACCTACAATGGATTATTGACTTTGGGCTGGTTACAAAACATAAAATCTATGAAAATCTTGATTGATATACCTGATGGAAAAGTTAATTTTGGATTGGAATTACTACATTCTGGATTATACTATTATATCAAAAATTTAACACAACCTCATTGAAACTCGCAGCTATTGATATCGGCTCCAATGCCATTCGCTTTCAAGTGTCGTCCGTGCTTGATCACGGTTCTAGAGTATTATTCAAGAAGTTGGAGTATATCCGTTTTCCGTTACGGTTGGGTCATGATGTGTTTGGCACTAATAGAATTAGTGATGCAAGCATTGTTAAGTTTAAGAAGCTAATGAAAACCTATAAGCTGCTACTTGAATTGTATGAGGTGGACGATTACATGGCGTGTGCCACTTCGGCCATGCGTGAATCTGAAAACGGTGAACAATTGGCTAACCAAGTTTTAAAAGAATGTGGAATTAAAATTGATATCATTGATGGCAAGCAAGAAGCTGAATTGATTAACAAAGCCATTCATTCTTACCTAACGGATAAAACCTATTTGCACATAGATGTAGGTGGTGGAAGCACCGAATTGAATTTATATACCCACGGAAAAAAAATCAAAACGCGTTCCTTTAAAATCGGATCAGTACGCGTGCTTGAGCATTATGATTCTCCACTTATTTGGAAGGACATGGAGAAGTGGATAAAAGATAATGTTAAAGAAGAGTATGGTCGTGTGATTTCCGTGGGAACGGGCGGAAATATTAGTAAACTCTTTGACTTGGCAGAGTTAAAACCAGGAGCAGTTATGAGCTTAAAAAAAGTGAAAGAACTTAAAATGTTTATTGAGAAACATTCCATTGACGATCGTATTTACAAACTTCAAATGAACCCCGATCGTGCCGATGTTATTGTTCCTGCCAGTGGTATTTACATCAACGTAATGGAATGGGCACATTCGCACTCCATCATAGTGCCAGAAGTTGGGTTAAAAGATGGAATTATGCTAAACTTGTTTGAGAAGAATTCAAAGCAAAGAAAAGTAACATTTGTAAATACCGAAGATCAAGGGAAAGGGAAAAAGACAACACAAGTCTAGTCTTTAGTTCTTTATTCGATTGCCTTCACCAACTCATCGTACCAGCCTTCACCATACTTTCTTATGAGTGGAACTTTCAAGAATTTATAAAGTGGTACTTTCAATGATTTTCCATTGGAGCAGGCAGCAGAACAGATGCTCCACTTATGATAATTAACGGCCTCAAACCCTTTTTTATTTTTGGTAATTCTAATCGGATATAAATGGCATGAAATGGGTTTATGAAAACTTATTTTCCCGTCAAGGTAAGCTTGCTCTATCCCACATTTTAAAATGCCCACTTCATTATAGTGAGCATACGCGCATTCTTTACCTTCAATTGTTGGTGTAGAATAATCTCCGTCTTCATCTAAAATATAAGGGCCTTGAACTTCAATTGATTTAATCCCCTCAGGGGTTAAATAAGGTTTTACCTGAGCTTGTATTTCGTGCATAACAGAGAGTTCGTTTTCTTCAAGGGGCGCACCCAAATCTCCTTCCACACAACAAGCTCCTTTGCACTTATCCAAATTGCAAACAAACTCTACTTCCTTTATGTCATCCGAAACCAATACCTCCCCTACTTTAATCATTTATTTCTCAGTTTAAATTCAAGCTTAGCACGTTGAGTATGTCCTTTTTTCTATTAATAATACTTCTTATCGGCAATGTAACACAGTCTTTCAATTTCAGTATGAACTACTTTGTTTTTATCCTGCCATTAAGTGGCGAATTTTGATTGTAACTTTAAATTATTTAGTTAAACTTTTTTCAATCCAATACTCGTTACTTTCATAAGTATTAGTTAACCAGACTACTGCGATGAAAACCTAAATGAATAGTTTATGAAGAGGTTAAATTGAAATTGCGTGAGGTATTAAATCAGTTGCATTGCCATGATGAAGAAGTCTATATTGCATACTATTTATGGAGGATTATTTAGACAGCCTTAACGAACCTCAGAAGGAAGGCGTCATCAACACACAAGGCCCGTGCATGATCATTGCCGGTGCAGGATCTGGCAAGACAAGGGTGCTTACCCTTAGAATGGCTCATCTTATTCAAAATCAAGGGGTTGACCCATTCAACGTTATGGCATTGACCTTTACCAACAAGGCTGCCAAAGAAATGCGCCAACGTATTGAACAAGTAGTTGGCACTGAGGCCAAAAACCTATGGACTGGAACTTTCCACTCGGTATTTGCCAAATTGCTAAGGTCAGAAGCCCACCACCTAGGCTATCCAAATAACTTTACTATCTACGACACAGATGATTCCAAATCGTTGATCCGTTCTATTGTGAAAGAGATGGTGTTGGATGAAACACAATACAAGGTGAACACGGTCTACAATAGAATTTCGGCAGCAAAGAATAGACTTATCTCATGGCAGGATTATTTAAACAATCCGGTGTTGATGGCCGATGATGCAGGCAATATGCGACCTGAAATGGGTAACATTTACAAGAACTATGCCCTGCGTTGTTTCAAATCTG
>JANXRR010000122.1 GCA_025356795.1 Bacteroidia bacterium | reverse complement strand
GAAATTAATAAAGAAAACCTGGATTTTATAAAAACAAGAAAAGAGTTGATCATTAGAACAAGCATCAAAATAATAGGCCTTATGGATACAGGGCCAGCGGCAGATAAAATACTTGATCAAGAAGTATTGAAGTTGATCGATTTAATTATGAAAAAGCCTTTGGAAGAAAATGATTTAATGGATCTCAATTTTATTCTGAAAACCTTTTAGCATTAAAAGTTACACAGAAGAAGAAGAAGAAAAAAGCCTTGCTTGTATTTTAAATTCCTCTAGCAGCCCCACCTGTATATGCGAAAAATGATCCACAATCTCGGGTTTATAATTGAGTTTCATTGCCAAGGCTTTGCAAAAAGCCAACTCATCAGGATGCAAAATTCCATCTGCTTTAATAATTCTTAAAGCCCAGTAGAGAATGTCTGCTTTTGAGGGCGATGATTTAAAATCATTTAAGTCAATCTCTTGATCAGTTTCGTCTAGCTTTGTTATTCCGTGAATAGTTAGCATCTCCATAAGGGCAGCCTTTTCAGAAGAGTCAAATTGTCCATCAACTTTAGCTAAATGAACCAACAGGTTTAGTTTTTTCTTAATTACTTCTTCCATAAATAATGAATCATTAAGGAAGCAATTTATACTAATAGTTCCATAGAAACATCAGTTGTATTACGTACGTATATTTCTGTATTTTACCGAGAGCAGAAATCCTTTTAACAATTAATCTTATCGAATACTGTTATCTTGCTACATGGTTAAAAAGTAGCTATTAACTGATGCTACGAAATAGCGCTACTGCTAAGTAGGTTTCAACAGGCCTAACCCCAGCACCAACTATTTTGTGTACCCTATTTGCTTATGAGAATTGAAACATTGAAAAGAAATAATGTAAAGGTAAGTGGCGAAGGTACCGATACAATCATGTTTGTTCATGGCTTTGGGTGCGATCAGCATATGTGGCGCTTTATCACACCCGCATTCGAACAGAACTACCAGATTATCCTGATTGACCTTGTTGGTTCGGGGCAATCAGACATACGCTATTACGATTTTATAAAGTATGATTCGTTGAAAGGTTATGCCGATGATATTATTGAAGTATGCCAGCTTCTAGAATTAGAAAACATAGTGTTTGTGGGGCATTCGGTAAGCGCCATGATTGGAGCAAAAGCGGCTGTCAAAATGCCGCACCTCTTTAAAAAAATGGTAATGGTAACACCGTCACCGCGTTATCTTAATGACACAGATTATACGGGTGGATTTACTAAAGAAGATATAGACGAATTATTACAAAATTTAGATGCCAACTATTTAGGTTGGTCTAGTGCAATGGCTCCTCTAATTATGGGAAACCCACATAAACCAGAATTGACTGAAGAATTGACCAATAGTTTTTGTAGAAATAATCCATCGATAGCCAAACATTTTGCAAGGGTAACATTTTTAAGTGATGACCGAGCTGACGTTAAAAAATTAAATACAGAGACGCTTATTATTCAATGCAGCCAAGATAGTATTGCGCCTCAGCAAGTTGGTGAATATTTGCATAGGCACATAAAAAATAGTTGTTATCACCTGATGGAGGCAACAGGGCATTGCCCCCATTTAAGCGAGCCCAATAAAACCATACAAGCCATAAAAGATTTTATAAATAATTAACCATAAATTAGAGTGAGAATGGAGCTGAAAGATGTTTTGGAAATTAATAGTGACAGGTATTGTAATACTTTGCCGTGTGGATACTTTGTATCGTTAGCCGATGGAACAATCATTGACTGTAATGACATCTTCTTATCCATTGTAGGTTATGAACCTTTTGATTTGATAAAGAAAAGAAAGTTTCAGGAGCTACTCACAATGGGTGGGAAAATTTATTACGAAACGCACTACTCACCTTTGCTAAAAATAAGTGGAGTAGCAAAAGAAATTAATTTTGAGTTGCTAAAAAAAGATGGCCACAAAGTATCTGTGCTTATAAACTCCGTATCTTCAAAAGATAACAATAGCAATCACACCCTTTATTACACAGCAGTATTTGAAATTCGACAGCGAAAACAATTTGAAAAGGAATTAATTCTTGAGAAGCAAAAAGCGATCGATTTATTACTTGAATTGGGCAATTCATATACTGCTTTAAATGAACAAGCCGAATTGATATCAATACAAAACAAACAACTAGGAAAGCTGAATCAAACTAAAGATAAGTTTTTCGGCATTGTGATGCATGATCTTAAGAGCCCGCTCAATTCAATGAAAACATTTTCTGATTTCATACAAAAAAACGCCACCAAAATAAGTAAGGAAGAATTAATTAAAATAACTGAGGAGTTACAGGTATCGCTCGATTCTACAATAGCTATGGCAGATAACCTACTTACTTGGGCACAGGTGCAAATGCAAGAATATACCACTCAACCCACGCACGTATCTGTCGAGAAAATGATGGCAACTATTTTGAATGTATATGAACCCATTGCTCACAAAAAAAACATAACCGTTACTGTTTCAATAGAACCTTCGGCATGCTTTTATGCAGATTCTGATCAAATAGCTTTTGTTATCCGGAACCTAATCAACAATGCTATCAAGTTTACGCCATCAGGTGGAGCAATAAAAATAAAAGCCACTAGCCTTTCATCTGAATTAATTGAAATTAGTGTTGCTGATAATGGCACTGGCATACCACCAGATTTTAGACAAAGCACTTTCTCTCTTGGGGCAATAAAAAGCAAACGCGGAACTGAAGGAGAAAAAGGCACAGGGCTTGGCCTTCCATTGATCCAAGAATTTTTAAACTTAAACAAAGGAGTTCTTGAATTTGGAAATGGCAAAGAAAAAGGTGCTGAGTTTAAAATAATTTTAAAACGAGCCCTTTTAAATTAAAGCCCAACGAAAGTACTTTCAACAAGGTCAAGTAGTGTCTAGGTTTTCGAGCTATGGGAGTCCATAAAAAATTAAATCGTTCGACTTTTTGATTGGCTTTTAAAAGTAATTCCAAAATAAAATCCTGACTTCTTTAAGGAAATGAAAAAATGTGTTAAAATTGGGAGATAAACCTAATAAACCATGAAATTCACCTTTCTTAGAACTATTTGTACTGTACTATGTCTTTCCTTAGGTCTTTGGTCGTGCGGATCATCAACAAAAGAGGATGATTCAAAATCCGATGATTTTAAAGAAGCTGAAGAATCTTTAAAAAATGAGATTCAAGATGTAGTCTATAACATACCTTCTCCTCACGAAATACCCTATTTACTTCAATTAACGGGTGCTGACTTTAATCAAAGTCTCCTTAACGACAGAAAAAAAGCTGATAACTATACTACAAAAACTGATAAGGCGGCACTTAATTTAGGAGTCTATGCCTCCGATATTGGCTACCTTAGCTCTTATGATAAAACTCAGGAAGCGATCGACTACTTGAGCACCGCCAAAACCCTTGCTGATCATTTAGGTGTTATCGGGTCATTCGATTCCGATGTTCTTAAAACCTTTGAAGCAAATATTTCCAATAAAGATTCTTTAGCCACTTTGCTGGATAAAGCTATCCAAAAAACAGATGTATATTTAAGAGATGATAGCAGAAATAAATTAGCAGCACTTATTGTAGCAGGTAGTTTTGTAGAAGGTCTTTATATTACTACAGGTGTTATTTCTACATATCCAAAAAACCTTCTTCCAACCGATCAACGAAACCTTATCCTTACACCCTTAGTTAGGATTATTCTTGAACAAGAAAAATCAGTTAATGAATTGGTAAAGATGCTCTCCACAGTAAAGCCTGATGAAGAACCTATCATAACTATTTTAACTGAGTTGACCTCTCTTCAAACTTATTATAAAGCGTTGAATATTGACGAGCAGATAAAAAATAATAAAGGCAGTGAAGTGCTTAATGACAAGAACTTGGAAGAGATAACAAAACTAGTGGCCAAACTTCGTAAGTCAATTACAGAATAAGAATTATTTACCTCCTTTTAAAAAGGATTGATTTGATTATCAATCCTTTTTTTATTCTACCATTTCAACAGATTTATTATCTTTAGCTTACTTTAATCATAAATTGAAATGAGCGAACCTGTACTGAAAGCCATCATGCGACTTTTTGCATTAGTGGCAAAAGAAGATTCTGTAACCAAGCAAGAGAGAGATCATATAGAAACATTTTTGGCTGATCATCTAAGTCAAAAATCGGTTGCTTCACACCTCATCATCTTTGACGAATATTGCGTTGAGTTTTCAAAAACTACTGCACAACAAGAGGAGTCGCTGATTGATTTAATTTGTGAAGGAATCAACAAAGAGGTGGATCAAAAGCAAAAGACGGTGATCATGATTGAGCTCATGTGCATAATTTTAGCTGATGGAGCAATTTCTGCACAAGAAGAAAAGCTGGCGCAAAAAATAGGAAGCGCTTTCAACATATCGAAGGATGATATTAGCTTAATCAAAACTTTTGTGTTGAGCACTAACGCAGAAGAATCTTCAATGGAAGATATACTCATTATAAATTCACAAAAGAAAGCAGGAAGCAACAAGCATATTTTCCGTAAAGAATTGGATGGTTTTATTTCCATTCTGTATATGAAAAATACGAATCTCTACTTTTTTAAATTTATTGGTCATTCAGATATTTATTTGAATGGCGTTCCTCAAAAATCTGGAAACATCAACGCACTAGCAACCGGTAGCAGTATTCGCTGGGATTCCGCTGACCCCGTCTATTACGGTGATATTTTAAATCAATTCAAGAAATATACTGACTCACATAGCTTTACATTTGAGGCCAAAGATATTTTTTACGAATTCAAAAATAATAGGCTTGGTCTAAGGGAAATAAATATTGCCGAAGATTCTGGAAAGTTGATTGCATTAATGGGCGCTAGCGGTGCAGGCAAATCAACGCTGCTTCATGTACTTAATGGAACTGAAAAACCTTCCAAAGGAGAAGTGCTCATCAATGGCATTAACATTCATAAGCATCCGGATAAGATTGAAGGAGTGATTGGATTTGTGCCACAAGATGACTTGCTAATTGAAGATCTTACGGTTTATCAAAATCTTTATTTCGCTGCCAAGTTGTGTTTTAGTCATTTAACAGAACTAGAAATTGAGGCGCTGGTTAAAACAACATTAGATGATTTGGGCCTTTCTGAAACTAAAAATTTGAAGGTAGGCTCTCCGCTAAGAAAAACGATAAGTGGCGGGCAACGAAAGCGACTAAACATTGGCTTAGAGTTATTGCGAGAGCCAGCCGTTTTATTTGTAGATGAGCCTACATCAGGACTCTCTTCGCGAGATTCAGAAAATATTATCGATTTATTAAAAGAACTTTCTTTAAAAGGTAAACTTGTTTTTGCAGTTATCCATCAACCATCGTCAGACATCTTCAAAATGTTTGATAAGCTCGTTGTTTTAGACACCGGAGGATTTCAAATTTACTATGGTAACCCAGTGGATGCAGTTACTTTTTTTAAGCAAAATATCAACTTGGTTAATAGCGAACAAGGTGAGTGTCACTCGTGTGGGAATGTAAACCCAGAACAAATTTTTAACATCATTGAAACAAAGGTTATCAATGAGTTTGGGAATTTTACAAATGAGCGGAAATTCCTCCCAGAACATTGGAACAAAATTTTTAAAGAAAAAACGAGTATTCCAAAAGTAAGTCCCACCAGTGAAGTGCCTCATTCAACTCTTCACATTCCTAGCTGGCTCAAACAAACACATTTGTTTTCGCTGCGCGATATGTTTTCTAAGCTGAGCAATCAGCAATATCTGATCATCAATTTAGTAGAAGCTCCCCTACTGGCGTTCATACTGGCTTTTATAGTAAGGTATCATAACATAGATGATCAATTTAGAGTAGAGTATATTTTCAGCAAGAATCTAAATCTTCCGGCCTATTTTTTTATGAGCGTGATCGTAGCCCTGTTTATGGGACTTACTGTATCGGCTGAAGAAATAATTCGCGATAGAAAAATATTGAAGCGCGAAGCATTTTTGCATCTCAGTAGAAGCAGTTATATCATTTCCAAGATTTCAATTTTGTTTTTCATTTCGGCAATCCAAACGCTTTTATTTGTCATGGTGGGAAATTCAATTCTGGAAATCAAAGGAATGTTTTTTATCCATTGGCCAATTCTATTTACAGTTTCATGCTTCGCTAATTTATTAGGACTCAATATTTCCTCGGCATTCAACTCGGCAGTTACCATCTACATTTTAATACCCATTCTACTAATTCCACAATTGATTTTAAGTGGCGTGGTTGTTCGCTTTGATAAATTGAATCCGAGCATAGGAAATACTGCTACCGTTCCTTTTGTGGGAGATTTGATGGCCTCTCGGTGGGCTTTTGAAGCTTCAATGGTGGCCCAGTATAAAGACAATAGATTTGAAAAAGAATTCTATAAGTTTGATAAAACCATGTCAGAAGCCGACTATAAAAAAATTTATTACCTACCAGAGTTGGAATCAAAACTTGCATTTGTAAACCTTAATTATAAAACCTCCGAAGTAGGTATCAAAAATATTGTAGAAAAGGATTTAGGGTTGCTCAAAAAAGAATTAGGAAACGAACTGGAAGACATCAGCAGTGTTGATTTTAAAAGGCTAAATGATTTACAGTTATCAAAATTTGATTCCTCAGTTTTTAAAGAAACCACATTGGTGATAGAGACCTTAAAGAAATTCTATATAAGCCGATATAATAAAGCTGATAAAGAAAAAGAGAAAAAAATAAATAGAATGACGAGCACAGCAGAAAAAGAAAAAGATTTTGAAAACTTTAGATTGGCTTATCAGAATGAAGCTATTGCTGAACTTGTAAAGAATACCCAAGAATCAAATAGAATAATTGAAAAAGATGGGAAACTAATTCAGAAAATATATCCTATTTATAAGGATCCCGATCCTGATCACATGGTTGATTTTGATGCGCAATTTTATATGCCTGCAAAACATTTCTTAAACAAGAACATCGACACACTTTATTTTAATATTGGAGTAATTTGGTCGATGACATTTTTTCTTTCGCTCACATTATATTTTGAAATTCTACGGAAAATAATTGATGGTTTAGGTTCTATCTCAAATCCTATTCCTAAGCGGATGTAACACATGTTTTATGTTCTATCTAAAATTCTACATTTTTTAACAATACCCTTTGTTATTATTATAGGGCTATTTGTTTTTTCAGCATCAACTAAAAATGAAAGGAAGAAGAAGCTCCTCTTTAAGATTGGGCTGGTTTTGATGCTTTTTTTTAGTAACGATTTTATTGCCAACGAAGCTATGCGAGCATGGGAAGTTGCACCTGTGCGTTACAGTTCATTAAAGAAACATTATAAAGTAGCAATCATTCTTAGTGGGTTTACAAAAATCCATGCAGACTATGACGATCGGATATTTTTAGGGCTTGACCGAGTTACACACGCTGTTCATCTATATAAAATAGGCGTGATCGAAAAATTTTTAATTAGCGGTGGTAGTGGCACCTTGGTGAAAAAAAGACTTTTAGAGGCTGATCAAATTGCACAAGTATTAGAAATCATGGGCGTTTCCAAAGATGATATACTCACCGAATCAATATCTAGAAATACACATGAATCTTCTATTGAAGTCGCTAAGATTTTAACTCCACAAGTAAAGCCAGAAGATTGCTTATTAATTACATCGGCTAATCACATGAGACGGTCTCAAGCCTGTTTTAATAAAGTAAATTTCCCAGCTCAAGCATTTTCAACAGATTTGCTTTCTCATAGAACAGAGTTCACGTTCGAGAAGATTGTTATACCAAGCACAAACGCCTTGTGGTTTTGGCAACTACTTTTCAAAGAAGTGATCGGTTGTATCATCTACAAAGCAGCAGGTTACATTTAATCTTAGTGGAAATTCTCTAAGAATTTATGAGTAAAAATCATATCACACAATCTATTTTAATTATTCTGGTTATACTAGCTTCTCTCTTATTAGTGTCATTAATAGGAGAGTTTACCGTAGGAAACATAAAATTCAAAAAAATAAATATCATTAAAGATATTCAAGAAGACACAACAATGACTGTAGTTGCTCAACAAATAAATCAAGCGGACTCAAGTAAGAATTTTTCATTAAAAATTGATTCTGTAGAAAGTAGAAATACTAACATTGAAGATTTTAGTTCGGATAAAAGTGGATTGGGATTTTTCTTCTCTTCTTTAAAGAATAGTCGAAGGAAGCCCGTGAGAGTTGCCTTCTTTGGCGATTCATTTATTGAAGGGGATATTCTTTGCGCTAATTTTAGAGATACACTTCAACACCTCTATGGCGGACGTGGCGTTGGCTTTGTTCCCATTACATCGGAAGTTTCAAAATTCAGAACAACTATTCAACACAGCTATAGTAATTGGAAAACCTTTTCGATTGTGGGGGAGAAAAATGAATTAATTCCGCTAGGCACCTCTGGATATTGCTTTATACCGCTCGAAGAAAATGAAGTAGAATACAAACCCGCCATAAAAGGAAGAACATTTAACTTTCACCATATAAAACTTTTTCTGAAAAACAGACTTCCTTCTAATTACTCATACACACTAAACGACACACTTAAATTTACTGAACCACTCGAAGCACAGCATCAACTTCAAGAGCTTAATATTTCTGAGGAAAATATTCAATCCATAAAATTGCAATTCAAAACCACGGACAGCTTGCTTGTGTACGGTGCAAGTTTTGAAGAACCAACGGGCGTATATGTAGATAACTTTTCCATGCGCGGC
>JANXRR010000086.1 GCA_025356795.1 Bacteroidia bacterium | reverse complement strand
TGGATGTGGAAGAAGGTGCTGATATTATTATGGTAAAACCTGCTCATGCTTACCTCGACATTATACGTGATGTGAAAAACGAAATAAAAATTCCTGTAAGTGCCTATCATGTTAGTGGCGAGTATTCCATGATAAAAGCCGCTGCACAAGCGGGCTATTTAAACGAAGAGCAAGCCATGATGGAAGTGCTAACTGCAATTAAGCGCGCGGGTGCCGATTTGATCGCCACCTATTTTACAAAACAAGTAGTGCAAGTCATCCATCGAGATAAATAGTTATACAGATGATACATACTAAAAGTCAACAACTCTTTGAACGTGCCCAGAACCATATACCCGGTGGGGTAAATTCGCCCGTTCGTGCTTTCAAAAGCGTAGGAGGTACCCCCGTTTTTATAAAAAAGGCCAAAGGTGCTTATCTCTTTGATGAAGATGGTAACCGGTATATCGACTATATCAATTCATGGGGTCCAATGATTTTGGGCCATGCCCACCAGCCGATAATTGATGCCATTCGAGCGAAAGCGGAAGATTCTACTTCTTTTGGTGCGCCCACTGAGGTGGAGATACAGATGGCTGAGTTGGTAAAAAAAATGGTGCCCAACGTTGAACTAATTCGAATGGTAAATAGTGGTACGGAAGCCTGTATGAGTGCTGTACGATTAGCTCGTGGCTACACCGGCCGCAATAAAATTATTAAATTTGAAGGGTGTTATCACGGCCATGCAGATTCGTTTCTAGTGAAGGCTGGGAGCGGAGTAGCAACCCTTGGCATTCAGTCAGTACCTGGTGTGCAAAGTTATGTTGCACAAGATACACTTACTGCACCGTACAATGATATTGAGGAGGTGGTGCGTTTGACACAAGCACATCCAAATGAAATAGCCGCTATTATTATTGAGCCAGTGGCTGGTAATATGGGCTGTATTTTCCCGGCAACAGGTTTTTTAAATTCTTTGAAAAAGGTGTGCATACAAAATAACATTGTATTAATTTTTGATGAAGTAATGACAGGCTTTCGCTTGGCCCGTGGTGGTGCACAAGAATTATTCAACATACAAGCCGATCTTATCACCTTTGGAAAGATTATTGGTGGTGGTTTGCCCGTGGGTGCGTTTGGCGGAAGGAAAGAAATCATGCAACATATTGCACCGCTCGGCAATGTCTACCAAGCTGGTACGTTGAGTGGCAATCCCATTGCGATGATCGCTGGCTACACATTATTGAATGAACTCAATACTAATCCTTCTATCTATCAAGCGTTGGATAAAAAAACAAAAGTATTGTGCGAAGGTATTCATCAAATTTTGGAACAGAAACATATTCCACATACCATCAATCAATTGGGAAGCATGATGAGTGTTCACTTTGGTGCTCATCGAGTTGTAGATTTTGAAAGCGCTAAAGCATGTGATAATACTTTGTTCAACAAGTTTTTCCATCACATGCTGGAAAGTGGTGTGTATCTTCCGCCATCCGCCTATGAGAGTTGGTTTATTAGTCAGTCTTTAGTAAAAGAAGATATTCAACAAACATTGGAAGCGGTAGCACACTTTTCTTTATAAATGAGATCGATAAAGAAATAAAACCCCTGTGCTTGTAGCTACTCCGTTCGCCCTATAGTTATAAATTGAAGGCGGAGGATACTCAATCGTTTAATACTAATTTTACTATCCTACTTTCTCCTTGTTTGTTATAAATTTCAATAAAATAAAGCCCTGCTTTAAAATGCTCAACATCCAATTGTATTTCATGTTGTTGGCTGTCATATAATTGATCCATTATAAGTTTGCCTTCAGTTGAATAGATCTCAACTTTTGTAAAACCGAATGTTGACGATACAGTTACGCTACGTTGAGATGGATTGGGAAATACTGTAACTTTTTGATCTTCACTTTTTTTTTGAACATCTGTGATTACCCCCTCTTCTATGTCAGCGGTGGCCCCATCTGTGAGGAAACCATATACGAAGGCGGCTATTACTGTGTTTTGATGGATGGTAAATTCAGAAGAGAGTGGAGACACTCGCATATCAAACCATCGCTCGTGACCCGGCCATTGAATTGAAAAGAACACGTGATAACTTGAAACGAGCAAGAGATAAAATAAGGAGATTTCAACTTAATAGGAAATTAAAAACCATTTCTAATGATTCGCTTAGTCTATAAGGAGTAAAAAAAATCTCAACCTACTTACCGCTCATGCAGTCCACACTCTTTCTTGGTTGTATCTTCCCACCACCAGCGCCCGGCACGGAAATCTTCGCCCGGAAGGATAGCTCGTGTGCAAGGTGCGCAGCCAATGCTTACAAAACCTTTGTCGTGTAACGAATTGTAGGGAATGTTGTTAGCCTTAATAAAACTATTGACATCATCTGTAGTCCAATGAAGTATGGGATTATATTTTACAATAGAATTTCCCTCATCCCATTCTAGCGTATTCAGGTGTTGCCTTGCTTGAGAATGCTCAGCACGTAGACCCGTTACCCATATTGATTGATTGCTCAACGCTCGTTTGAGTGGCTCTACCTTTCTAATAAAACAACATTCTTTTCTGTTCTCGACAGAATTATAAAAAGCGTTTGGCCCTTTTTCGGTTACGTACTTCTCAATATGCGTTGCATTTGGAAAATAGGAGTCGACAGTTGTGTTATATCCTTCATTCGTTCTGCTCCAGACTGAATAAGTCTCAGGAAACAATCGCCCTGTGTCCAATGTAAAAATTTTGATAGGCAAACGGTTAGCCAAAATGATGTGAGCAATTACTTGATCTTCAGAACTAAAACTTGTCGAAAAGATAACACTGTTAGGAAATCGATCCGACAAACTTTTCAAAGATTCACCTATGTCATCAGAATTGATAAGCGAGTTAAGATCATTTATTGCATTTTTCATCAAGGCAAAGATGGTTATTTATTCAATAAGTTATCCAACGTGACAGATACATAATACAGCCCACCAATGGTTGGGCCAGCTGCATATTGTGTATACCTATTATTTAAGATATTAGTTCCGCCTAACTTGATAGAAGCATGATAAACTGATACCTTATATGTTACTTGGGCATCTAAGTTACTATAAGCGGGTACAGATCCGCTTGCCAACGGACTTTGCCAAAGAAATGCATCTTGCCATCTCCACACAATATTGAACCCAACATTTTTAGTCAATTCACGATTACCAAAAGATAAATTGGTAACATATTTTGGCGTGTTAAAAGCTGTGATGAAAACATCTTGATTCAAATTATTGGTGATGTCGTTATAGCTAACATTTCCTCCAAAAGTATATTTCTTGAAGAAGTTATAGTTGACTCCAAGAGCTACCCCGTAATTGTTATATTTCTGTTTAGCATTGGTAAACACGCGGTAGCGTTTCTGCTGCGCATTTCTATTTGGTTGATACATGGCAATCACTGCCGCATCGCTGCCCACTGGCACTTGCAAGCCCGGTATCTTATTGTTAGTGGCATCAGGTGCATAAGGAACCGCCACATCTACTTGACCCAAAAAACCATCATAAATGTTGGAATACACATCAATATCAACAGCAAGAGTATTATCAAACAGCACACTTTTATAGCCTATTTCAAAAGAAGTGATTTGCTCAGGGCGTGTATTAGAAAGATTTGTTACTTCCAGCAGGGTTCTGTTTTTTAATGATGCATTGTTGGTAGATAGCCCAGCTTTAATATCAGCATTCACGCCCGCATTGAAAGCATTGATGGAAGTAAGTGTATATGAATTATCGAGATAGTTCAATCCATCATTAATGAAAGGCAAACCGCCTACTCTGCGCACGTTCCCATTATTCACAAAAGAAAGTGCTTCAAACAACGAGGGGAACCGGAACCCGTTTTGCACGGATACTCTAATGTTATGTTTATCGGCCAATGTATAAACTGCAGCAATACGAGGATTTACCTTAGGACTAAAATCAAGATTTTCATCTAACCTAATGGATCCAAATACTTTCAGCTTTTCGTTGAAGAATGTTTTCGTGGCTTGCGCAAAAAATCCATACTTAGTGTAATAGACATTCTTGCCAAAGCTTCCATTGTCCAACGGAATGCTTCGCTGATCTGCTGGCCTTGAAAAATCAACAAAATCATTTCCATCAGGAATCACTTGATATACGCGCACATCCGTACCCACTAACAAATCGAAAATTTTTATCGTTTTCGATAGATCCCATTGTGCATCGGTGTGATACATTCTACTACGCTGCCAAAGTACCGCGCCACCGGTCTTTGTGCCTGTTGGCACAGCACTTATGTGATCCCAGTTGTTAAGGGCAATGATGGAATCTTTGAGTTGATTGAATCGTTGTGTGCCTGGCTCTGGTCTGCCTGCATCGGCTGCAGTTCGTGCGTGCCTCATGGCATCCGCTAAGCTAGCGCCTGTTTTGAGTTCATTTTGAAGTGATGTTTTAAATTTTGCTGTCCAGACTGTGTTCGATAAATTATCGAGGTCAAGATTATCGGCCAATGGTTTTAAGTTGTAAGAATTACCAGTGTCTTCGAGCGACACATACGATCGAACCACATAATTTGATCCTTTAATTTCAATTTTGTGATTTTGTACTACAGCTCCATTGAGTTGAATTTTGTTTCCACGTTGGAATAAACCATCTAACTGACCATAGCGATAACTATATGAGATTTCAGCATTGGCATTTATGCGATAATGGAGTGAGGCATCAAACTTTAAATTTTGAACTTTGCCAGGCACAAGGTCTTTTTCCCAATAGCCAGTTCGCCTTACGGTGAAGGATTGATTTGCAATACCATTGTATGTTATACCTGCCACCGTGACTTGGTTACTTCCGCTATCATCACCATACTTATTCCAGGCATCATACGCAGGATGATCGGTTACATTAAGTTCGGGGTAAGATGGATTTCCTGTGCTAGGAGTGGAGTTGGGATTTTGATCCGTCTGTGTATTGCCACGCCAGTCTGTGCCTCTCAGATAACTGCTGTTTATTTTGAATGCGAATTTATCGTTGAACGAATGCGCATAACGTATTGCTGTTTCTGTAAGCGGGCTTAATTTGTAGTCTACACCATCCACATGATTTGCCCCAACCTTTTGATATACGCTGAATCCCTGATAAACAAAAGGACTCTTTGTAATAAGTGTGGCCATTCCATTGATGGCATTCATTCCATACAAAGCAGAAGCTGCACCTGGAGTGATTTCCACGCTTTCAATATCCAATTCTGTTGGGCCTATGGCATTACCTAGTGGAACACCCAATGTAGCCGATTGCATATCCACACCATCGGTAACTTGAACAAAGCGAAAATTGTTAGGTATGTTGAATCCACGAGTGTTAGGCACTTTAAATGTAAGGCTCGAAGTTAGCATCTGCACACCTTTCACGTTTTCAAGAGCGTCATAAAAGCTGGGTGCAGGAGCGTCTTTAATCTGATTCAAATCAAGTTTCTCAATAGCCACAGGAGATTTAAGTATAGACTCCTCTACACGCGAAGCCGTAACTACAACACCTTCACCAAGTAATGCACCGGCTGTAAGTTGAATGGGTAAATCCTCGGAAGAGGATTCAGAGACTTCTACCTCTTGTGATCTAAAACCAACTAGAGAAATATCTAATATAACCGGAAACTCATTTATAGATAGGGCGAACTTTCCATTACTGGAAGTTACCGTGCCGAGTATTGTACCTTTTACTTTAACATTGACACCTGGCAATGGTTCATTGGTTTCAACATCTACAACAGAGCCTTGAAGCGTGGAAACTCTGGCTTTGGATTGAGCTGATGAGGC
>JANXRR010000631.1 GCA_025356795.1 Bacteroidia bacterium | reverse complement strand
ATCTTATCCGAAATCTTTGCGCCACCCATAATGGCGGTAAAAGGCTTGGCTGCATTTTCAAGAACTTTCTTCGCGTTTTCCAACTCTGCTGCCATTACGTAACCCGCGGCCTTATCTTTAAAGAACTGCGCCACAATAGTAGTGGAAGCATGGGCGCGGTGAGCGGTGCCAAAAGCATCGTTCACATACACATCGCCTAACTTCGACAGCTTTTCCGCGAAAGCGATATCTCCTTTTTCTTCCTCTTTGTAGAACCTTAGATTTTCTAACAGCAGTACTTCGCCCGCTTTAAGCGAAGCTGATTTTGTTTTAGCTTCTTCTCCAATACAATCATTTGCAAACTGAACGGAACAACCTAATAATTGCTCTAAGGTTTTAATCGTATGCTTTAATGAATATTTTTCTTCTGGCCCATCTTTAGGCCTGCCCAAATGTGACATTAATACGAGGCTTCCACCATCGGCTAGAATTTTTTTCAGTGTAGGAATGGTTGCGCTAATGCGGTTATCGTCCGTTACGTTAAAACTTTTATCGAGCGGCACATTAAAGTCTACACGGATGAGGGCGCGTTTGCCTGAGAAATTGATGTCGTTGATTGTTTTCATAATTGGTTGATGGTTGTTCGTTATTAGTTGTTCGTTTTTATAATGATTAGCAGCTAGGTGTTAAAGGTTGTTTGCCAGCAACGATCAACTACTAACGACCAACGAAATTTAGTCTCCAAAAGAAATCCCAAGCCCTTTAGCAGCTTTCACTAAGTCTGAGTTTTTATCTACAAAGCTCGGTTCTGCTGTTGCTTCTTCCAGCGTTACTGAAGTTATAGAGTTATTTTTAAGAGCTACCATGCGGCCAAACTTTCCTTCAAGGGCAAGCTCGCATGCCTTTACTCCGAAGAGGAGTGCGAGCACGCGATCAAAAGCAATAGGGCCACCGCCTCGCTGTGTATGGCCTAAAACTGTCTCGCGAATTTCTGCAGTACAGCCTGCATCTTTCAGTTGCTTACTCAATTGATAAGCAACACCACCAAGGCGCACATGCTCTGAAGTTTTTTCTCCAGCCGTGGCCGTAACTGTTCCATTTTTTGGTTTGGCTCCTTCCGAGATTACAATGTTGACAAAGCCCCTTCCGTTTTTATAGCGTGAGTTGATCCGCTTAACTATCTTATTAATGTCGTAAGGGATTTCAGGAATTAAGCATACTTCTGCGCCACCGGCAATTGCAGTGTGCAGTGCTATCCAACCGGCATCTCGTCCCATCACTTCCATAATCATGGTGCGGTTGTGACTTTCGGCTGTGGTAACCAGTTTGTCGAAACTATCGGTTGCTATTTGAACAGCTGTTTGAAAACCAAAAGTCATATCGGTGCTTGATAAATCATTGTCGATCGTCTTGGGAACTCCAATTATGGGTATGCCTTTGTCAAAGAGTACTTTTGAGATTTTCTGAGAACCGTCTCCACCAATGTTAATAATGGCATCAAACTTTAGTTCGTTGAGTTTCTTCACCAGATCGTCAGATCGATCGATAAATTTCCTAGAGCCGTCAGGTTGAATAACAGGATAGTTGATGGGATTATCTTTATTGGTTGTTTTTAAAATGGTTCCTCCTTTTACATGAATGCCGGCAGTCATTCTCCGTGTGAGCTTCACAATTTCCTGAGGTTCACGAAACACACCATTAAACGCTTCGATGCTTCCATATATTTCCCAGCCTTTTTCTTTACGTGCACGTTTGGCAATGCCTCTGATAACGGCATTAAGGCCGGGGCAATCGCCACCACCGGTAAGCACTAACATTTTCTTAGGCGTATTCATACTCTCAATTTTGGCTACAATCTACCTATTTTTATTGTTTTATAGATTGAGGCTTTTTTGAGAATAAAGTTGACAAGTAGTTAGAGAGAATAGTGGCAAGAAATTTGCTAAAAATACTTTAATTAATAGAACTTAGAGTTTATTGTTTCACAGTAAACTTTAGTTCTAGTAACAATAAAACAGTTATATTTAGTAACAATTAACAACAAAGGCATGAAAACAATTTTGTTTTTTATTTTGGGATTTTTCATCTCTTACTCATCCTACTCGCAGTTTAATTTTGGGTCTCAATTTACCCTTTATGCTCAAATCAGAGCTCAAGCATTAATGAAGGACTTGGAGGAAGCATTGCCAGCAAATGTTAAGTATAGCAAAAATGCTTTTACCGATGGAACGGTTTATTACGTATCAGGGAAGAGATCAGGTCTAAAGCTGAATTACAGTTTCTTATATCACAATGTTAGTATCATCCAAAATGGAGATACGCTGCTTCTTGCCCCTGACCCAGCGATAACCTATGTTCGAATAGGCAAGGATTTTTATTTACACAATGGAGACCACACGTATTTAAAAATGGTAAGCTACAAAGACAACGAAGAAGTAAAGCTTATTGCTAGCCAGTACCTAACTATTAACAAGTATAACAACACCGCAATGACAGGGTATGGTTCTTATCAATATACTCGTCATAAAGATAAAATTCATTCGTACTACGACTCTATTAATAGTCCATTTTTTTATCAGAACGAAATCGTAGCGGCCAATAAGAAGATATTCTATTACTTACTGAATAATAATGATGAAGTTTTTACCGCTAATAAGGCAGGTTTTATAAGGGCTTTCCCGAAATATAGTATGCAAATAGAGGGTTATCTTTTACAAATGGCAAGACAGGGGTTGAGAATAAAATTTTATAAGAAAGCGGATGTACTTAAACTTTATGATTTTTGCATTGGGCTGCGATCTACTAATATATAAAAGGTTTACTAGCCCTTCTCAGTCTATCATTTATTGCTCTCCCAAGGCCAACAGCAGGGACGAATTCAGTAAGAATTATCTCACAGTCTAATTTATCAAGTTCGCGTAGGGCGGCAAACAAATTTCTGGCCGCTTCTTCCATACTTCCTCCTTCTGAAAGAATTCTTTGATTCCTTTTGCCAACGGCATCGAAATATTTCTGAAATGAAATTATACCAATCTTAGTGTGAGGATAGTATGTTAACAACTCCTCAATATTCCCAAGAATTAATTTTTTTCTTGGAGCATAATGACTTTGTAGTTGCCCTGGTGCTTTTGGATTAGAGCTTGAGTTAAGTTGAACGGTCACCGATCCAATTTCGTGTTCAATTATTTCCTGTGTAAGGCCTCCCATTCGGTAAATAATTGGCTGTTGATCTTCAAAGCCAACAATGGTTGATTCAACCCCTACTTCGCATGCTCCACCATCTAAAATATAGGCAATTTTATCTCCTAATTGTTCATTTACATGATGTGCTATTGTGGGGCTAACATATCCAAACGGATTGGCACTAGGCGCGGCTAAAGGAAACGGCAATTGCCGTAACAACTCAAGTGTAAGTAGATGCTTGGGGCAGCGGATTCCAACGGTATCAAGACCTGAGGTAGCTAAATCTGGAATGATTTTTTTTTTAGGAAGAAGCAACGTGAGGGAGCCTGGCCAGAACTTATTTGCTAAATCAAGGCAAGAAGGAGATTCTTTTACTCTTCTTTGGGGTAATGACATTTTTTCTCCTTCGGCTACGCTCAGGATG
>JANXRR010000624.1 GCA_025356795.1 Bacteroidia bacterium | reverse complement strand
TCGGGTGAATGAATCGTCACCTAAAGTTGAAAGCACGCCAATGAATGTAGCGGCAAATGTTATGATGAAGGAATAAAGCAAAGGCTTTTGCATACTAAGAAAAAGCGCGGGCAGTTCGTGGGTCCAGAAGGTGATGAACCGCTGGCGTTCTTCTTTTTTATTTTTATAAATCTGCTGATGAATTTTGGAAGCAAGCGTGTTTAAATACTGAGTAATTTCGCTCGTGGGGTATTGAGTTTGGGCAAACGACAAATCATCGGTAAGCTGAATAAATATTTCTGATTTTTTTTCGGGAGCGATTAAACTGCTGCTGTCAAGCAACTGCTCATAGCTTTGCCATCGCTCAATGTTTTGCTTGGTAAATGCCCCTTCTCTCATTTCTTAATAATCAACTTTCAATAAATAACTATATCCGATTACTTTCCCGCGCCATCTTCCACCTGTTTCCAAACACGGATAAAATTGCCACTGCAAATTTTCTCAATGTCAGCTTCGGTGTATCCTCGCTTTAATAAACTGTAAATTAAATTAGGATACATGCTAGCATCAGTTAAACCTTTTGGCAACATTCCGTTTACTCCATCAAAGTCAGAACCAAAACCAACATGATCGATAGAGGTTAGTTTCACCACATGATCTATATGATCTGCAACTTTTTCAACATCGACCAACGGTAGTGGATTTTCTTTTTTAATCTGATCAACTAAGATCTTTGCCAATGAATCAGTTTCTTTTAATCCTTTTTCTTTTAAAGCAAGCTCACTCTTTTTATTATTTTCTTTTTGTTGTTTAGCGGTGGCGGAATCAAGAAACGCAGTGTAAAAATTAATTAAGATAACACCACCATTTTTCGCCAATGCTTTGATCATATCATCCGTCATATTTCTGCGAGTGGAAGGTGAAAAATAACGAGCCGATGAGTGAGAGGCTATCGCAGGAACTTTCGTGATCTTCATAACTTGATAAAAGGTGCTGTCATCTACATGTGAAATGTCAACCATAATGCCTAAACGGTTCATCTCTAGAACCACTTCTTTCCCGAAAGGACTTAAGCCATTCCATTTGGTTGTGTCTCCGGAAGAATCGCAAATCTGGTTATTCTTGCTATGAGTGAGGGTGATGTAGCGAATGCCGCGATCGTAAAAGTATTTGAGGTTTTTAATGTTATTGCCAATTGGTGCGCCATTTTCCATTCCCTTTGGTAACGAAATTTTCCCTGCTTTAAAATTGGTTTCAATATCTTTTGTCGTAGTTGCTAGAGAAAATTTATCTGGATGTAGTTTTACAATCCCTTCCACCATATCAATAAGTGAATCTGCATAGGCTTTACCAAAATCATTTTTCTTTTGGTAGCTGGCCGGAATATAAATTGACATGAAGGGGGCTGTTAGTCCTCCTTTCTTGGCAAGTTCATAATCAAATTCACCTTTATCGGCATGGATAAAAAATTGACTGTTTGCTATGTTGGCAAGAATATGATTTTCAACCATCACTTCAGGCAAGTCAACATGACCATCAGCAATAATGTACCTATGAGCCAATTCTACGGCTACTGTTTTAAGCTCCTCATCCGTCATGTGATTTATTGTTTTTTTTTCTGCACAAGAAAAAAGACATAGATATAAAGCAACAACAGCGGCAGTCTTTACTATAGTCATAGGTTTTGAGGTTATATTTGAATCAGAAAGTTAATGGATCGAATCGTCTATGCAAACCATAAATGTACGCACTACTCAAAATGTTTTGATCGGGTATCCGCTGGCCGGGCTATTCGATAGGGTTTTAGCTTTTATTTTAGATCTCTTCATTTTCATTGCCTATTTGATTTTAACATTTGTCATTTTCTACAATCTAAATTTAGTCACCACATGGACATCCATTCTAATTTATCTACCCGTATTTTTCTACAATCTTATTTTTGAAATCATCATGAACGGCCAGTCGCCAGGCAAGCGGGCTATGAAAATAAAAGTTGTTAGGTTAGACGGGGCTTCGCCCACCATTGCCAATTACATTATGCGTTTTATTTTGTGGCCTGTTGATATTGTATTGAGCGGCTCAATAGCTATTACTTTTATCTTACTCACTAAAAATAGTCAACGGTTGGGCGATTTGGCTGCAGGTACAACGGTTGTTAAACTAGCTAACACACCTACTGTTACCAGTCAAAAAATACTCGAAGGCCTTCATCAAAATTATACGCCATCGTTTCCTCAGGTTATGAATTTGAGTGATAGAGATATTTCTGTAATACAAGAAGCGCTCGATGTTAATGTTCAATTAGGAAATGATAGGCCAATTTATTTATTGGCAGATAAACTGAAGAGGCTTCATGGCATTCAATCCGATCTTTCGCCCTCACAATTTTTACACACTGTTTTAAAGGATTATCATTATCTAACCTCTAACCTGTGAAAGTACTTCAGGAATATACCAAGTCGCAATTGGCGTTGCGCAATGGGCAAGACAAGCCACAGATTTGGATTGCCTTTCGAGGGCTCATTTATGAAGTTACCAGCTCGCGTTTATGGCGCGATGGCAAACATTATGAGCACTGGGCAGGTCAAGATTTAACAGACCAACTGGCCGATGCACCACATAATGAAAATGTTTTTGATAAATTTGAGCCGATTGGCAAACTAAAATAACCTTATGATTTTAATAGCAGACAGTGGCGGATCCAAAATCGACTGGCGGTTACTCGCAAAAAATGGCAAAATAGAACAAGCCCACTGCCCTGGCTTTAATCCATACTACCAGCCTATCATTGATTTGAAAACTAACATTGAGCAAGTGTTGCTTCCGCAGATACATGAGCCGGTAACCAAGATTTTTTTTTACGGAACTGGAGTTTCTTCAGTAAAAAATCAGGAAGTAATTAAAGCAGCCTTCTTAGAACATTTTAAAGCAGCTGAAATTGAAGTAGGCTGGGATTTACTAGCTGCCGCCCGAGCATTATGTGGCAATGAACCTGGCATAGCCTGCATATTAGGAACAGGCTCGAATAGTTGCCTCTATGATGGAGAAAAGATTATTGATAACGTGGCCAACTTAGGTTGGATTTTAGCCGATGAAGGATCGGGCACGTACATAGGCAAACAATTTATTTTCGATTATTTCAGATTTAATATCCCAGAACAACTGGCGAAGCAATTTCATGAACGTTTTCCTTGGACGCGCGAAGAAGTGTTGGAGAAAGTATATCAGCAAGAAAAGCCAGGAGCATTCTTAGCAAGTTTTATGAAATTTATTTTTCAGCATATACAGGAGCCATATTGCCACCAACTGGTGTACAAAGGCTTCTCCGATTTTTATGAGAACAACATCATGAGATACGAGAACTATCAAAACTTAAAAGTGCATTTTACTGGTTCAGTAGCTTTTTACTTCAGCAACATATTAAGACAAGTCGCGAATGATAAAGGCATAACTGTAAAAAATATTTTAGAAGGACCCATTGCCGGATTAACATTGTTCCATCAAAAAGACGTCAGTTAAACCATCATGAATACCACCGAGTCGCCCTCAAGCTATAACCACCTCGAGCAAATGAGTGTGCATGATTTGTTGATCAACATTAACAAAGAAGATCAAACAGTAGCCACTTCTGTTGCCAATGCAATCCCGCAGATCGAATTGCTGGTAAACGCTATTGTAGACAGAATGTTAAAAGGAGGTAGGCTGTTTTATATTGGCGCTGGCACCAGTGGAAGATTAGGCGTGGTAGATGCTTCTGAAATTCCACCAACCTATGGTGTTGATCATGGAAATGTAATTGGGTTAATTGCAGGCGGTGATGCCGCCATTCGAAAAGCAGTTGAAAATGCTGAAGACGATACAAAACAGGCATGGGTCGATTTAAAAAAATATAGCATTCATGAATTGGATGTGGTAATAGGCATTGCGGCATCCGGAAGAACGCCCTATGTAATTGGAGGTGTACAAAAAGCACGCGAAATGGGAATAGCCACAGGATGCATTGTGTGCAATGAAAACACGGAGTTAGCAAAGCTTGTCGATTTTCCTATTGCAGTTGTTACCGGTGCAGAGTTTGTAACTGGCAGCACACGCATGAAGGCGGGCACCGCACAAAAGCTGGTGCTCAACATGATATCAACTTCCGTAATGGTTAAGATGGGAAAAATAAAGGGAAACAAAATGGTGGATATGCAGTTATCCAACCAAAAACTGGTTGACCGCGGCACACGCATGATTATGGATGAGCTGAAAATTGATTACAATGATGCGCACCAGCTTCTTAAAAAATATGGAAGTGTAAGAAAGGCTGTGGATTCAATTAAGCTTCATGCATGATATTGAACCATATTACAACTGGATCAAATACTACGACTCGGCCAATGACGAGCGATCACCCTTTTTTGGGAAAGAATATAACTACAACCTTTATCAGGATACCATTTATGGTTTTTATATCGATCCAGGTTGGGATTCAATAGAATCCGATACAATATATGTTAAAATCCTTTTTACAGATTATGAAGAAGGGTTTACAATAATTGAGTTTCTTGGCGAATGGAATGATGCAATTACCAATGACATTATGCTTATGCGAAGAAATCTACTTGAACCACTTGAAGCACAGGGAATCAATAAGTTTATTCTTATCGGTGAAAACATCATGAACTTCCATGGCTCCGATGATTCGTATTATGAAGAGTGGTTTGAAAATAGTGGAGAGGGTTGGATTGCCGCAGTCAATTTCCCCACTTTTATTTTAGATGAATTCCGCAAGTATCATTTAGATCAGTACATAAACATGGGCGGCACCTTGCAGATCAATGTTTGGCGAACGCTGCACCCATTGAAATTCTACTCGCTCGTAAGTCAGCTAATTCTAAGAAGGCTGAGTTGAGTTTTTCGCTACATTCGCATTTAACAGTAAAGCCTGCATTCATTTATAATTTTTAAAGTGTATTTTTAACATAGTTAAGGCCAACAATACCTTGGTCAAAATTGAACTCGTATTAATGTAAAATAAAATGCAGATATCTAATTTTAAATTGTTTGTGCTCAGCTATCCTAAAGGTTTCAACATCAAGCTGCCTCTTAAAAAAATACGCATACCCATAACCAGAATAATTCTATTAATAGTTTTAAGTTCACTGTTTGCATTTTCTGGGTTTTCCCAGAAGTCCAATATAATTACAATACAAGCAGATAATCCGAAGATTATTATTAGCAAGCATATTTACGGCCATTTTGCTGAACACCTAGGCCGATGTATTTATGGCGGATTTTACGTGGGAGAAAGCGACACAAAAATACCGAATATAAATGGCGTTCGAAAAGATGTGATTGACGCGCTAAAAAAATTAAAAATCCCAAACCTCCGCTGGCCAGGCGGATGTTTTGCTGATACATACCACTGGAAGGATGGCATCGGACCCAAGGCTAAAAGACCAACTATAGTCAATCAGTGGTGGGGAGGAATTACAGAAGACAACAGTTTTGGGACACACGATTTTTTGAATATGTGTGAACTATTAGAAACAGAACCTTACCTCTCTGGAAATGTTGGAAGTGGAACTGTTCAAGAATTGGCCGACTGGGTGCAGTACACCAATTTTCAAGGTGAAAGCCCGATGTCGAAACTTCGTGCTGAAAACGGAAAGCAAACTTCCTGGAAAGTTAAATTTTGGGGAGTTGGTAACGAGGCATGGGGCTGCGGTGGAAATATGAAAGCTGAATATTATGCAAACATTTACAGACAGTATGCAACTTTCATGTCAGATGGAACAAGTGGTAAACTATTTAAGATTGCCTCTGGTGCCAATTCTTCCGATTACAACTGGACAGAAGTGTTGATGCGTGATATACCGCATCAAATGCTAGACGGTGTCGCTTTGCATCATTACTCAGTAATTGATTGGAATAATAAAAGTTCTGCGGTCGAGTTTGCTGAGGAACATTATTTTAAAACAATGCAAGTTGCACTAAAGATGGAAGAACTGGTTTCACGCCATAGCAGTATTATGGATCGATATGATCCCGGAAAAAAAATTGCGTTGGTTGTTGATGAATGGGGTGGATGGTATAATGTTGAGAAGGGAACAAATCCTGGGTTTCTATATCAGCAAAATACGATGCGTGACGCAATGATTGCAGGCGTTACATTGAATATATTTAACAATCATGCAGACCGTGTTCGCATGGCCAACCTTGCACAAACAATTAATGTGTTGCAATCTGTTATACTTACTGATAAGGAAAAAATGATATTGACGCCCACCTACCACGTTATGGAAATGTACAACGTGCACCAAGATGCAAAACTACTTCCACTCACAATTACTTCTGAGACATACACTTTTAATAAAGAGCAACTGCCTGCGGTGTCGGCTTCAGCCTCAGTTACTAATACTGGGGTTACACATGTTTCATTGGTAAATATTGATGCGAATAAAACTCAGGAAATTGTAATCCACCTCTATGGTTCTAATTACAATGGCGTAACTGGAAAAATTCTAAATTCTGAAAAATTAAATGACCACAACACTTTTGAAAATCCAAGCAAAGTAAACGTTAAACCTTTCAAGGACGCAAAAATTGAAAATGGCATTCTTACTGTGAAGGTTCCGGCATTTTCGGTGGTGGTGTTAGAACTTCCCGCAGTTAATGCGCCTCGATGATTTATTGAAACAGCCTTTTGTATAGATCTACTTTTCATCATGTATCGTCTCCCGCCTCGGCCCTTGTTGTGATTCTTGATCCATAAGTGCTGTGAGCCACACTAGATGAACGCTCCAAAGGATCCCAACTTTTCTTTAACATTAAAATGCTCAATAACATTACCGTGCCAAACGTATAAATGGAAATTGAGATAAGAAAAGTACTCACTTCACTACCTACAATGTCATAAATATTTGCGCCTATCAGTAAACAACCGATTGAAAGGATTACCTTTTGTAAGGTAGTAAGTGTATTAAAATAATACACTAGAATAATAATCGTGGGCAGTTCAAAGATAAAAGCGTTTTCGCTAGTGAATGCAAGCAATGGTATAAGAGCTACAAGAAACGAAAATTCCTTTAGGCTCGATTCTTTTTTTCTCAGCCTTCGGCTAAAAAAGAGGAAGCTAGTTCCTATTATTCCAAGTAGAATTAACTGATAAATTTTTTGGGCAATAGGTGTTGTGAGTATAAACTTTAACGGTGTGTAGCGAGCCACCACAGCAAATATAGTGTGGTTGGCATCGGCCAATAAATTTTGTTTAGAGTTCAATTCAATCACAAGTTCATTTTGCCAACTTTGATAAAGATGTATAACTTGATCCAGTGATGGATAGAAGATAATAGGTGATATGGTCAGTATAATTATAAAGAGCAATGAATAAGAAATCTTGCTCCATTGTTTTTTTAATATGAGATAAGGAACAAAGATTAACCCGAAAGGTTTGATAAAAATACTTATGCTTAGCAATGTTGAAAATAAAACTGTTTGCTTTCTTCTGTAGGCATTGATAAGAAAGATATAACTGATTAATAACAGCATATTTACTTGACCCAAATGCCATTCGCGATGGATATGAACTGCCACTGAGGCTACTGCAAGAATCAAGATTGTTGATATCGAAGTTTGCTTAACCCTAGTGTCTGATTTTTCCAGTACATTAAAAAATGTTTTTAACCCTGCAATGAGAAGCCCTGTTAAGAATAGCCAATAAAGCAAGGAAGCCGCAGTATAATTGATGAGAGCGAACGGAATAAAGAGTAATCCGGCAACGGGAGAATATTTATAAACGTAATGTCCGTCTTCCTTAATACTATATAACTCGGAATGATCTAACATTCGTGATGCAGTTTTATAATACACTTCAAAGTCCAACATCGTAAATTTGTCATTCATGATCTCACCTGCAAGCGAAGTCAAGCTGACCACGACAATAAAAATGATCCAACGGTTTACATTAAGGTATCGCTTGATTCCATGAGATGATGGTGAGTTTTTTTTGAAGGTCATAGAATTATTTATCACTCACAAATTTTATATTTCGTTTCAAGCCTTCAAACTTAGTTCGCTTTACAGCTGATTTCTTAAAGAGATTTTCAAATACTTCATGGGTGATTTCAAGCCAATCATTTTTAGTGAAGCCCGCTAGTTCTTGAGGAGGTTTAAATCTGCTTTCATGGTGTGG
>JANXRR010000593.1 GCA_025356795.1 Bacteroidia bacterium | reverse complement strand
TATTTGATTATTTTGTTTAGTGATTCAATCATTGAGTTTGATTTCAAAATATCTTTCATGGCTACTAATTTGTTCACGGGATACTTTTGAAGTAAAGTCGTCACTGCTTTGTTATTGTTCTCTGTTCCACCGTCCACAATCAATTCTGTTTTCTCTTTTTGATTGGGTTCTATTCCAGCATTGATGATTGTTTCCTCAAATGTTTCAATTCTCACTTTTGCGCACACCTTGTCCGCAATGCGCCACGAGGTAATGTAACGTGAAAAATTGTCCATGACCAGATAGATGTAAGAAGTTCTTCCGTCTGCCGTTTTGAATTCCGTTATGTCCGCGTGCCATTTCTCGTCTGGTGCCGCTGCCCGAAGTCCTTCATCGTAGTCCTTCTTTGGCTTTTTAAATTTCTTCCTTTTCAGTTTCATCAGTCTCGCGTATTTGTACCAAGTATTGGGATGGGCTTTCAAAATTCCTTCTCTCATTCCATGGTACGCAACTGAAATTATCGGCCAATGAATGTACTCCGGACTTGAAAGTATTCGGTGCATTTTGTGGACTTCCTTTACCGTCAGTTGTTGCGGATAAGCTGAGCTGCAAAGTTTAGAAAGAGATTGTCCACAACGGAAGAACGATTCCATTGCCCAGATTCTGTACGTGCTTTGGCTGATTCCGAAAAGTTTAATTCCTCGCTTTATGCCGATAGTTTTCTTATTGCGTTGAATGGTCTCAACGATTTGGTGTTTAAAGTCTTTAATCCTCTTGATGTAATCACTTCCTATTCCGATGATGTCTTTCAGAGTTTTGTTTACTCTGTAAAATGCCTTAATCGTTCTTAGCAATCTTTGGTCTTCTGAGATTTTTTTCATCAACTCATAAAGCTCTTCAATGTTGTCGTTAAGCTCATAGCCAGTGTATTTCTCTGGCGACTCACGTTTCCATTTGCTGATTAAACTCTTGTGAATTTGTTTTCGGTACAAGTCTGGTAACAATCCTTTCATCACGAGGTATTTTACCCGAGTGTCATATGTTTTTCTTTGCTGTGCAATCATCTAAAAAATGCAAAAGCCCTAAAAAGGGCTGGCTAAAAACATGTTTTGATATTAAGTTGTAAAATCATTCTCCGCGCGGCCTGAGCCATAGATGAATGACCAAAAAACATTATCCAAAATCCTCTCTTATTTCTTCAAAGGATATGATTTTTGTAATCAATTCGTTTTTCTGTGTATCGCTTATTTCCGACATATCATTAATACCTTTTGCAACTACTGGAATATTTTTCTTGCTTTTAATAACGATGAATTTTACATCTTTCGTCTCAAACTTTATGAGGCTCTTTTTTAACTCCACATTTATTTTTTTTACCTCCTTTCTGTTCTCTTTAATAACTCCTGAAAGAACTGCATGTTCATTTAATAAAGGTGAATATCTCCATTCTCGTTCGTTGTAGAAAATAATTTTGTCCCTAAACCTTTTTCCTTTCTGCCAATTACCTGTGTAGGGTTTAATATATTTGAAAGAGTCAATCATCTCCTGTTGAATGCTATCAATTGTTTCAGCATCATTTGTTCTTCTACGAAAATCTTTCAAAGCTTTAATTAACCTATACAACCGCTTAGTTTGCTGAGATTCCTTATGCACATACATCACTGGAGAAACACCGTTAAGAATTCCCCATTCTTTAGTAAGTCCGATTCCAAACTCTCCGAAATTTTTTCGGTGAATTGAATCGTTTGATAATTGCATTATAGTTAAGTCGCAAAAACTTATCATTGGGATATAAGTAAAACGATAGTGACTTTTTGATGGAAGAATATTCTCAAAATGCTCATCCGAATACTGGCAATAAAAACCACTGGAAGATAAAATTCCTGTTAGCCCTTTTATGCTTGTAAAATGGAATAGGGTATTTGCACTAACAGCCATTATACTTTATTGAATTTGTAATAAAGAGCAGCAACAGCGGACTTATAAATGGCAGTTGCTCTTTCAAAATCTTGTAGCTCAATAGCTTTACATGCTAATTTTATTTGAAGAAATATTTTGCCAAAAATTATTGCCTTCTGATTGTCTGCTTCAAGACATTTTACAATTGCAGGGGCAATTTGATAATATTTGCTAACCATTCGTTTTCCCTTGTCTGACTTTGAAAGATAAGTGTCTCTGAAATGGCGAAGTGTTTTAAGTTCGTAGCAGTCATCCTTCAATCCATAATACTTGACACAAGCGGTTGTAATAAAACAGTTGCTTTCTTCTTCCCGATTTTTTGGATTGATTACGGCTTTAATTCCGCCAGTCGGATAATAAACAGTAACAGTCAAACCATTATTCAATGCAACTTCTCTTGCGTGCAAGTATGCATCCTTTTGAGTGGAGAAATACCTTCCTCTGCTTGCTCCATCTCTTTTAGCAAGCCATTCGCCACCAGTTTTGTAAACTCTTATTGTGTTTGCCATTACTTTAGATTTATCCTTTGCTATACTGTTTTAATTGATTGCTGCTGTTTGATGTTTATTAAATTCCAACTCGCCCTTAAATGCCCTTTGGCTCAAACTCCCGTACAAATTCTCCAACTCCTGCAAGCTTTGTTGGTATTGGGTTTTAAGTGTTTCTGTTTTTGCCACGATTTTGGCAAATTGGGTTTGAATTGAAAGAGGTGGTTTTATCATTTTTATTTTCTCAAAGCCACCTTTCGTTAAAATCTTCTTCATCCCATTTGATGCCGCATCTTGAATATACTTTCTTGAAATCTTAAAAAGCCAGTATAGATACAGAGGTTCAATTCCTTCATTGGGTTGTATTGCATTTATTTGTTGATTGAAGGATACTTTTCGATTTGCCAAAGCTGCTCTTCCAACCGATTGAATACTTCCCGCAATGCAAGCAACAAGCAAAGCACCGCTTTCAACTGTCCTTGCATATTTTAATCCAGACTCTGAAAGATATTCGACTGCATTTGTGATGTACGTATCATCGACTGGAATATTGTCAGTTTTAATCCATTCTATAAAATTGGAAGAATAGTATTCATCGTTGTTTCTTGGGGGTGTGTTTCCAGTAATGATTTCACCAAAATATTTCAACTCAACCTTTTCCCAATTCCTGTTATTGGTTGTACAGTCACCAAACATTTCCAAAAAAGTACTCTTCAAAAATTCATCCAACAGAGTAATGCTTTCTTTGCGTTGGGCTATCAGGTTTTCGGCTTTGCTAAGTATGTTGGCGATGTGGAGTTGGTATTCCTTGCTTTCGGGAATATCTAAGACTATTTTACTTAATCCTTCGCGAGTAATTTGTGGCTGAGCTGCTCCTGTGATGACATCTTTGAACCCTCTTTTATTCAAGGCATAATAAAGAAACTTTTGGTCAACATCTTCGCTAATATCATCCAATGCCATTGCATTAGATGTTATATAGGATTTTGGTTCTGTAATATTAATTGTTCCACAAGTTGCACCTCTGCATGTAATCGCTAAAGTTGGAAACTCATGATTGTATTCTGCGTATCTGCCAATAATTCCATTGGCACCATAGACAGCATAGCCTTCTGTTGACAGTTCTGAAATAGGCAAATTCTTCCATTGCTTTGGCTTAGAAATTTCTGTGAGTTTTACTTTCCTCCACTTCATCAGATAAATTCTTTTAATTCAGCCAACCCTTTTTGAATGTTCACTTCAATGGCTTCCAGTCTTTTAATAAGCAGATCGGGCTTTTCATATTTTACCTCTTCATACACCTCTTCTTTGTAAGTACTCAAATTCAAATCGTAACTGTTTTCAACTATTTCCTTTTTGGGCACCATGAAATATTTCAACTTCCGGTCGCTATCTTTTTTTACATCTCTGGTTTTGTAGTGAAGCACAATATCAGTTAAGTCACTCTCGGCAATTTTGTTTCGCTTGTCGTCCAGTGTGTAGCCATCAGCCTGCATATCGTAAAACCACACGTGGTTGGTTTCTCCGCCTTTAGTAAAAAGTAGAATTGCTGTGCTCACTCCGGCATAGGGTTTAAACACTCCGCTGGGCACGGCTATCACGGCTTTCAATTCAGCTTTCTCAATAATCAGTTTTCGCAACGCTTCAAATGCTTTACCGCTGTTTTGAATCACACCGCTTGGTACAATCACCGCTGCCGTTCCGCCCATCTTTAGCATGTTGTAGATGCGCTCAACAAAAAGCAATTCGGTTTTGGTGGTAGGCAATTGCAAGCCTTCGTTAATGTCGCCTTTGTCAATGTTTCCTGTAAAGGGCGGGTTTGCCATTATTACATCAAACTGGCTGTCTTCATTGTAGGTCTTGCTGAGTGTGTCTTTGTAATCAATTTTCGGTTCGTCAATTCCGTGCATCATCATGTTCATCAATCCCAATCGCACCATCGTAGTGTCAATATCGTAACCAACAAAACTCTGGTCAAGAATGGATTTTACTTTCTGTGTAAGCACTGCACTGATAGCTGCACGTTCAAAACCGTCTTCGTCTAACCTCACCCCTGGCCCCTCTCCAGAGGAGAGGGGTGAAGAACCCTTGTGTGATTTACGGACCAAGTCGGTGAGAATATATTGATAGGCTCCCAACAAGAAGCCACCTGTTCCGCAAGCGGGGTCGGCAATGCGCTGGCCTAATTGCGGGGCAACTAACTCGGCCATTAGTTTAATAATGTGGCGCGGTGTTCTAAACTGTCCGTTCTTTCCGGCTGTGGCAATTTCACTCAACAGCATTTCATACACATCGCCCTGTATGTCCTGAAACGCGTGGCCGCCTTCGGTGGCATCTTTTTCAATTTCTTTAAAAATATCTTCTACAATATTGATAGCCGAAACCAGCAAACTAGCCTTGGGCATAATGAACACGGCATTGGCCATGTGCTTGGTGAAGGGAGAAGTTTCACCATTCAAGTCTTTTAGGAACGGAAACACTTTGGTTTGCACATGCAGCAACATTTCGTCAGCCGGTTTGTGTTTGAATACACTCCAGCGCAATTCGCTCTTGTCAATTTTTTCATTGCTGCCCGGCACAGTGAACTTGCCTTTAAAGCGTGAAGCGTATTTCTCTCCGGTGAATTCTGCATCGCGTTCGCGTTTGGCTTCCAAGTCGTCCAAACGCTTCATAAAAATGAGATAGGTAATTTGTTCAATGGCTGTTAACGGATTGGCAATGCCACCTTCCCAGAAATTCTGCCAGAGTTTGTCAATGAGCGATTTTAAGGTTGCGTTATTCTGTAGCATTACTTTTTCTTCTTTTTCGTTTTCTTCTTGTCACCTTCTTTCAGTTGCAAAGCTGATTTAGCATTCAGCGAAGTAACTACCTTTTTCCCTGTTCGCTCCTCTAATTCCTTTCTTGCATTCCTGGCAATGTTGCCACCTTGTTTCGCTACTTGTTTACTACGCTCAAAAGTATTTGGTTTAACCGCTTCCGAAATTTCTTTAGCCGATGCTTCTGCCAGCATATTTAAAATCAACTCGGTGTTGGTCATGTTGTCGCGAAGGTTTTCCTTTTTTAAACCTTTCAGGATTTTATATTCCTTCGTGGTCTTATCCGACCATGCTTTGGTGATGATGTCGGTGAGTGTTGCAAACTGAACGCCTTCTTTCAGTCCGCGTTTCTTCCATTCGTTGGTAAGTTCTTTTCTTATTTCAATACTTTTCAGGCGTTGGTTAATCCAGTTTTCGGAGTAGCCTAAGTTTAGATATTGCTGTAACGCTCTGTCAATAGATAATTCGGGGTCTTGCATTTCATCCAGTCTTTCGGAGGCTACTTGCGCCAACCAAAGTTTAAAGGGTTCTGCTTTTGGTGATGGAATGGATTGGATAAGGCGGAAAAGTTGTTCTGTATCGGCAACATCTGTTAAGCGCATTTTACCGTCTGGGGCTTCCATTTTCAAAGCGTTACAATTTGTAACGGTTTCATTTCCTTCGTCCTTTAGGCGCTTTTTAAGTACCCGCCAATAGACCTGAGGATTAGGGCTGTCAGTTAATGCCGCAATAACATCAACTATTGAGATATACCATTTTTCCTGCTCGGCATCCCAAATGGTTCTTACCTGCTTGTCCTCAAAGATTTTTATCTCATTCTGTTTCTCCATGTACTACGATGTTTTCACTTAGTTTTTTTTGAGTTGACTACAGTTTGTAGCCAACTGATTACTATTTTCAAACAGTTACAATTTGTAACCGTTTCATTTTTTCAGTTGTCCGCTATTATGACAACTCACGCAGCCAGTACTTTATTGGTCAGTTCAATTATTTCATCAATTTCCTTTGTGTTAAAAATTCCTCTGATGCCTTCCGGATGAATCATCGTGAAGGGCGATTCAATCAGGTTGCGCTTGCTAATCTCACCTTTCTCCAATACAAAGTTTTTAAGCAAATCGAGAAATTGCAATTGGCGGCTGGTAAGGTAACTGTGTTTGTTTATAAAATCGTCAAACGATTTGGTTACGGTTTCAGCAAATGTTTCCAATGTCTGAATACCCAAGATGTGTTTAATGAATTGCACCAACTCGGCTTTGCGATGGTTGTAAACCTTTCGCAGTAAGCCTATGGTAATGTGTGGATGTTCGTTGTGTAGTTCCTCTGCCAGTTGTTCGGCTTCATCGGCTGTGATGTCCAAGCCTTGCTTTACCTTTTGCAGGATAGGACTGCTTGAAACTAACTCATTTACCTTTTGCTCCACTAACTCGCGATACTTGGCAACACTTAATGCCTCATGCTGTGGACCGAACTCAACAAACTCTTTTTCGCTTACAAGGTCTTTGAAATTAAACTTAGCTGGCGCTAACGGAATAATCGCCTCGCGAAATTTCATGAGCGGAGAAAGCTTGTTAATCAACTCATCCAGTTTTTCGTCCGTTGCTGTTGACCAGAAATGGTTTGATTGAGATTGCCTGATGAGCGGTTCTTCTTTGGCTACAATGTTTACACTTAGCGGCAACTCTCCAATTTCCTCAACGATACTTTCTTTTAACGTTTCAAATTTTTCTTTCTCGTCAGCCAAATGCGCCAGAGATGCTTCCACAATATCCTTCTCAAAACGCATGGCTTTGAAATCGGCATCTGCAACTGTTCTGAAAAGCGGTTTCACTACGCCTTCCAGAAATTCAATTTTGTCTGATGAAAGGTTGTTCCAGAAATTTCCATCTTCCAACCGTTGCAATTCATGTTTGGCATCAAGGATGACCACTGAATTTTTCGGAAGTCCTTCAACTTGTCTTCTGATTTTCTTTATTTCCTTTTGAGCGATTTCGCTCTTGCCTTGATTCTGCGCTTCCTGAATTTTCTCCAATCGAACGCCAAACAAGCGAACAGGTAAAGGGATTTGAGCCTTTAGTTCTTTACCTCTTGGATTGAGTTTGAAGTATTCAAAGTTG
>JANXRR010000184.1 GCA_025356795.1 Bacteroidia bacterium | reverse complement strand
GGTTTTTGGTTATGCTTATTTTCTAATGATAGAAGAAGGTAACCAAAAGGCAGATTACACTGCGTTGATAAACTCTTACAAAAAAAACTTTAGTGGCAGGACAAGAGATTTTTTGCTTTATAACGAGACACGGGGCAATTTTATCAGAAATGTAATGATGGACCTGCAAACTATCAAAGAAGCTACCGACTCCATAATGGACAGGGCTTTGCGTGACACTCTATTTTTCTTACACAACAAATCAAAACAGGGGTTTTCCATTGAGGCTGTAGACACTAAAATAGAAGAGCCAACAGGCAAGCAAATAACTCTTAAGGAGCTTTTTTTAACCTATTCTCAAAAAATAATTTATTTGGATTTTTGGGCTACATGGTGTGGGCCATGTATTATCGAAATGCCAGATTCAAAAACACTCACAGAAGAATTTAAAAATAATAGTGTTGAGTTTGTTTACATCTCAATTGATACGGATAAGCAAAAGTGGCTAAAGAAATTGCCTTCCCTCCCTAATGGGTCAAACACATTACATTTCATAATGTCGCCAGAATCCAATTTCGCTAAAGAAATGGCTATACCCCCGATACCTAGATACATGCTAATAGGCAGAGGTGGTAAAATCATTTCATCGAATGCGCCTAGGCCAAGAAGTAATGAAATACGTGAGCTTATCAAGAAGAATTTTAAATAATGAACGCCACCTCTATTGCAAACTATTCAGTTATAACATAAAGTTATAACTGAGTTGACCCTGGCTTAACCTACCCAAATAGGGGAGGGCTATTTGGTTTGTACAAAGTGGAAGTAATGATTAAGTATTGATAATTCTGTTTGATAAGACAAGGGTTTAATAGAGCTTGTACCCCTCCTAATGCAAAAAAGGATAAAAAGATTAAATAGTTTAGTCTTTTCTGACAATTAAATTTTAACTTATGAAAACACAAAAAATGAGCTTTAAGAACATCAAGGATGTGCTAAGCAGAGATGAAAACGATTATGGCAGGCAGTGGAACTTGTGCTGCATACGTGCCAGCTGGCACCAACCCTGGTATTGGTGGCTATGATGGGGGAAGCTATACTCGCAATAGTGATGGGCGAACAGTTAGAGGTGTATCAATGAGCGAAGCAATGAATTTCGCAAGCAATGGTGGATACTATTGCTGTGACAGTTGCGGGTCGGCATCTTGGTTTTGATTTTGAATAGATAATAGCTCATACTAATTATGAGCTATTATTTTTAATAAATAAGATTCTTTTAACAAGCAAAAACTAATGATTTTAAAACAACACCGAATATTTTTTTCCTTTGGCATGTTTTTGTTAATATTTTTCTTAATCGCATGCACGATTACTGAAAACAAAGAAACTCAGACTGGGAAGATTGCAGAGAATAATGTGACATTTATCTTTCATGGATTTTCCCCATTAAGTCATATAAAAAAATTCAATAGTGAAGCTGAGTTGGAAATAAATGACGTTCCAGATTTAATATTCTGGGATGGTCTAAGTTTAGTAACTTTTGCACCAACTAAAAATGATACCACTTCCTTCGTTATCCATTGCGATCAAATCATTTTCTCTCACAAAATCAATCTGACGGAATCATTTGAGTTTCTGTTTAGAAAAGGAGATTCCATATTATTTTCATATGAAAATGGTTATCCTGAGGCTAAAGTTTTGAATCGTGAGTTTAAAAAGTTTGACCTAAATTGGGAAAGAAAATTTAGAAGTAAAAGATTTACAATAGCGGAGCCGTCAACCGCAGCCAAGTATAAAGATCCTGAGTTGGCATCAGAATCTTTTATCTTTATTGATCATAATAAAAACAAAACAAAATTGTACCCTCTATTTTCTACAGAACTTAGTGAAGAGACTGAATTCTTGGATTCCCTTCTGATAAAAGATCTAATTTCAAAGGAGGTAAATTTCTATTTTAAAGAACGTTCAAGGTATAACGCCATAGCATTGGATATTGACAATAATAAACTTGATTCAAGTCAAGCTAAAAAAATAATGAATGACCAAAATGATCCTTCAACTAATCCATATGGCCCATTTGGTAATTTTGTTAGAATTGTTGTCGCTAAGTTCTTTATTGAAAAAGTCAAAATAATTAATGCTGGTAACAGTTTTTATAGAGACTATAGAATTGTATATGACAACATTGAAAAAAGTCAACTATTCCCCAAACATATTAAGGACAGGGTGCTGTTTCAGCAGGTAGTACAAATAGCCAACAACTTTTCGTTAAGCGATTTCAGGAAGTATTATGAAAAATTTAAAAATGAGAAACCAGATACTGCCCTAATAAGTAAGATAAAC
>JANXRR010000183.1 GCA_025356795.1 Bacteroidia bacterium | reverse complement strand
CCAGCAGCCACTTGAAGATCGGTTGGTATTTTGCCATCCTTAGCAAGAACAAGCAATCTGTTTTCCGATTCCCATGGACCACCGAAGGATTTAACTGCGAGCTTGCGCAGGTCAATATCCTTTGCAGTGTCTTGCATAATGGCTTCCATTATCGCAATGGTGCGTGCGTTCCACATCATTGGCTGTAGGGCTTTCACAAGCGCTTGCGATTCGCCTTTATTGGTGCCACTTAATACTTTTTCGAAGAGATCGGTGCGTTTCCAATCAAGCAAAACCTTAATAGCCTCTTTGCCTATAGTGCTATCTGGGTAGTTTAATCCTAATAAAAGAAGATCGTTGGCTTTCGTGTGGAGCTTAAACGAAGCAACCAACTCAATATATTCTAACTTACCTTTTTGTTGATCTAAAACTTTATTCAACGCTGTGGTAATGGCAGGGGTCATTTTTAATTTGGAAGCATCCATGTGCTTGAGTGCGTACAACACTTTATCGCCTTGTGTTTGCTGAACTAACTGAGTAAGAACCTGCTGTTTGGATGGGTCTGTTTGGAAATCAAATGCACGATAGTACCGGAGCATTTCATTTTCATTGGATGACTTAATCAATTCTGCCAGTAAAGGCATTGCAGCTTTACTGCGACTTCTCCAAATAATATCTCGGTTGGCTGCGGTGTTCCAGTCTTTGCCAATTTTCTGTTTCCAAGCATTAAAAAAAGCGTCTTCATTTCCTTGAGCACCAATGCCCAACGCTTCTAAATACCAGCGATCTTTCCCATCGTATTGTAAGGCAAGCTGTGCCCACAACTGGGCTGCTTGCGGAGTTTTGTTTTCGCGCAAAGCAATAGACAGCTCACGCCTTACTTGTGCTGAAGGGTCGTTCACTAATTTGGTTGCCGCAGAAATAACATCTTTATTCAATTGCCTAACCAAGCGAATGCCTGTAATACGAATATCAGATTCTTTATCTTCTAATGCTTGCGCAATGTACTGCTCTCCTTTGGGGAGACGAGCCAACAGCCATAAGGCTTGCGCACGGTGTCTTGGGTTTTCAGAGCCCCAGATTTTTTGCAATGCGAGTTCTGCTTTTTCACCAAAAGAAGATACCGCAGACCAAGCTAAATAACGGGTTGCTGCATTGGCACTGAGCAACGCCTTTGTTGCACCTTCTGGAGTGGTTGTATCTACTGCAGCAATTTTATAAGCAGTTTTGGGAGGAGCTACTCTATAGATCCTTCCTTTCTCCAGATCGCCCACTTGATGACCTCCCACACCAGGGTCGTACCAGTCTGCAATAATCAATGACCCATCGGGTGCTACACAAACATCGGAAGGGCGAAACCATTGATCTTTCTGGCCTTGCAATACAGGAACGATCTCTGCTTTGTACCCTGCGCCATCATTTTGAACAGGATATGAGCGCACAACATTTGGCCCCGCATCGCAATGAATCAGTTGGCTTCTGAAAACTTCTGGTAGTAGCGTACCTTCATACATGGTTATGCCTGTAGGCGAGCCAGCATAGGTTTGCAATAAATTCGGCACAACGCCCGGATCGTTTAAATGCCAATGACGGAGCGGTATTTCTTTTTCCATATTCGTTCTTCGCGCGCCCCAGCTTGCTCCTGTCACTTCATCTTTAAAACCGTAGTTTCCAAATTCCATCACATAATTGATGCGTGTTCCTTTGTTGCCATCATCATCGTTATCCGATTGCCACAGCGTTCCGAAAGGGTCAATTGTCACTTCAAAATTATTCCTGAAATTGTTGGCCAATACTTCCACGCGCGATCCATCCAACTCACTGCGAAGTACAAGGCCATCACGAAAGGGTTTGCCGTTAGTAGTTACTTTATGTCCATGAATATCAACTACGGTGTCGCCAGCGGCAGAGACAAGGCATTCACCAGCATTACCCATATTAAAATATAATCTTCCATCAGGCCCAAAGATGAATGCATGAATGCCATGATCGTGATCCACACCTTGAATGCCTTTGAACAGAATTTCTTTTTTATCCGGCACATCATCACCATTCTCATCGGTAAACACCAACACATTGGGGCTACACGATACGATCACCTTATTACCCAACACAGAAATACCCAATGCTGCATTTACATCGGTACCTTGATAGAACACTTTGCTTTTGTCGGCCTTTCCATCACCATCCGTATCTTCAAGAATCAATATCCGGTCGCCTTCTTTCTTTACAGGATTTTTTGAATTGTATTGATTGCGATAATTGTACGCTTCGCATACCCACACCCTTCCTTTTGAATCAACATCAATATTAGTGGGGTTGGTAAGCATGGGCTCTGAAGCAAACAGCGTTACCTCTAGACCATTGTAAACTTTTAAATCAGCGAGGGAATTGGCGGTTGAATGTTCATCGGTCTTTTCAGTTTTGGTACATGAAAATCCAATAGTAAGCAGGGCGATGAAAGGAATTAAGGATGATTTCATTTTTACATAATTTTAATGATGAAATATACACATCAAAACACGGATTATCAATTGCCATGCGTTTCTAAAATTTAATTCTGCTTCCTACCTTGCATTCATATTGACTTACTAATGACTGCGCAAGAGGCTAAAATAATTATTCAAGAGTTGAGTGATACTATTAACTATCACAATACGCTCTACTATCAAAAAAGCAAATCAGAAATTTCAGATTTTGAGTTTGATCAATTACTGGAACAACTGAGCTCTTTAGAAAAACAATTTCCAGCGCTTAAACTACCAGACTCGCCCACGCAACGTGTAGGCGGCACTATCACTAAGGAATTTGAAAATGTGATGCATCAATACCCCATGCTATCACTTGGTAATACGTATTCATTTGAAGAGCTACAGGAATTTGATGTCCGCGTGGCCAAAGGGCTTGATGGTGATGCTTATGAGTATTTTTGTGAGCTTAAATTTGATGGTGTCTCGATCAGCATTCTCTATGAAAATGGATTTTTAACAAGAGCTATTACCCGTGGCGATGGTGTGAGAGGTGATGATGTAACTACAAACGTGAAAACAATCAGAAGCATTCCACTTCGTATCACTACCAAAAATATTCCTTCCCGATTTGAAGTACGAGGAGAAATTTTTCTTTCTAAAGTGGCGTTTGCTAAATTAAATAAAGAACGAGAAGACATTGGTGAAGAAACCTACGCAAACGCAAGAAACACGGCCTCCGGAAGCATTAAGATGCAAGATTCAACGGAAGTTGCTAAGCGAAAGTTAAATTGTTATTTGTATTATTTATTGGGCGAAGGGTTAGGAGTCCAAACACACGAAGAATCAATTTTAAAGCTGGAGGCGTGGGGATTTAATGTTTCACCTACGTATAAAAAATGTAAGACCATAGCAGATGTAAAAGCCTATATCGATTTATGGGGAAACAAAAGAGGTGATTTGCCATTAGATACCGATGGGGTTGTTATTAAAGTCAATAGTTTGGATCAACAGGAGCAGTTGGGCTTTACTGCCAAAATTCCACGCTGGGCTATTGCCTTTAAGTATAAGGCGCAAAGTCTTAGCACACAACTCAATAACATTACCTATCAGGTGGGCAGAACGGGAGCCATCACACCTGTAGCAGAACTTGAGCCTATCTTATTGGCAGGAACAACCGTTAAGCGGGCTTCGCTTCACAATGCAAATGAGATCAATCGACTGGATTTACGAATTGGTGATTATGTATTTGTAGAAAAGGGAGGTGAAATCATTCCTAAAGTTACTTCAGTTGATCTTTCGCAACGAAAGGCGGATGCAATTCCCGTAAATTATATTACGCATTGCCCTGAATGCCGAACTGAACTGATACGAGTGGAGGGTGAAGCCAACCACTACTGCCCTAATGATAAAGGCTGCCCACCTCAAATAAAAGGAAAGATAGAACACTTCATTCAGCGCAAAGCAATGGACATTGATTCGCTTGGCGAACGCACCATTGCTCAGTTATATGAACTAGGTTTTATTAAAACCCCTGCCGATTTATATGATCTCACCAAGGATAATCTTACTAAACTGGATGGCTTCAAAGAGTTATCAATCAATAATCTTTTATTAGGCATTGAAAAATCAAAACAAGTACCATTTGAGTCAGTCTTGTTTGCCATTGGCATTCGATACGTAGGTAAAACGGTGGCCGAGAAATTAGCCAAACACTTCAAAACAATGGACGCGTTAATGACTGCTAACTATGGGTTATTATTGGCTACCCCAGAAGTGGGTGAAAAAATTGCTCAAAGTGTGGTGTCCTTTTTTAACAATGAAGAAAATGTAAATGAAATTAGTAGATTAAAGCAGTCGGGCCTTCAATTTGAATCAACTCAAAAAGAGCCAGAAAGATTAAGTAACATTCTTGACGCTAAAACTTTTGTGATCTCAGGCGTATTTAAAAAATATGAACGCGATCAATTAAAAGACATCATCATTGCTAATGGTGGCAAAGTACTTTCTTCCATTTCAGCTAAGTTAAATTATCTGCTGGCTGGAGAAAATATGGGGCCTGCTAAACTGGAGAAAGCAGAAAAATTGAGAGTAAAAATAATTTCTGAGGACGAGTTTGAAGGAATGCTTAAGGATATCTCAACTAGATAAGTCTTACAACAGCTAATTTTTTTTGCCTTTGTTTAACTTTCTATCCACAACGTATTGTGTTTGTGCTTCGCACGCAACTTTCTATTTTTAAAAGTATGGCAGGGAAAAACCTGATCACAGCAACACCTGCTACTGTGGGCTTTACATTGGTGCTGCC
>JANXRR010000493.1 GCA_025356795.1 Bacteroidia bacterium | reverse complement strand
GCTTTCTTTAATGTTTCTTGCAACAGCGATGAACTCTTCTCTTCCTGAAAACCCAACTCAGCATGGCGCCATATCTGGCTGGCAATGGCACTGTACTCTTTTGCCCTAGTATCTATGTGGGTGTTTACAAACTGCTTGTCTTTCTGGGCTTTCAAGTTGATGTTTATTTCGCTTTGCGCGAATACGAAAAAGGGAGGAAGCACGAAAAGAATGAAAAGTAGAAGTTTGATCATGGCTTGGTAATTAGGTTTAGCTAAAGATAATTACTGTAACCTGAAACCCAAATATTCTAAATGCCTTAGTCCGTGTTTTAACGAAATCAAGAAGGCTTAATGCAGATGGCGTTTCGTGAGGACACGGACCACGAAAGTGGACAGCTGATTAAACCATTCCCCGATAAGAGAATCTTATTTCGTGAAATCAACAAATCGAACCACACGATGAAATGAAACTATTTGATAGCAGCGTCCTTTTGCTAATGGTGTACCCGTAGTACTCAACTCTTGCTACTGCCAGCTGAAGGCTGATTCTTATTTTATAGGGAGCTTACAATAATCCCCCAACTAAAACTTCAAATAAGATTAATTTTTGAATAAGCCTTGGTTTGTGATTCACGAATTAAGCAAGGGTTAATTATAGGGCGGTGTTTTATGGGAATACGAACCACGAAATAGTTGGATTGTCCTAACTACAATATAAAATGTATAAAAGAATACACACTTTTTTCAGGATTTGCTCGAGGCAGATGTTTTCACCGCCCACAAAACTGTCATAAAGCTTTTTTAATGACTAACATCATCAAAGTTATGCGGTACAAGCACAAATGCTTGGCACAAAAATATGATTACCTTTAATTTAATTATCATTAAATTTCATGACAACAGGTAAGATCAACATTCTTCTAGCAGATGATGACCTAGACGATTGCAGTTTTTTTGAAGAAGCAATTAAAGAGTTGGAGATTGATGCCGGGCTGCAAACGGTGCACAATGGTGTACAACTTATGGTAAAGCTTCAAAGTAAAGAGGTGCTTCCCGATATTCTTTTCCTTGACCTCAACATGCCCCGAAAAAATGGTTTTCAATGTCTTGAAGAAATTAAACGCCATTCCAAATTAAAATCTATTCCTATAATTATTATTTCCACTTCTTATGATGTGGAAAAGGCAAATCAACTTCACAAAAATGAGGCACATTATTACATTTGCAAGCCCATTAATTTTTCTGACCTTAAAATTGTAATTCAACATGAGCTTAACCTTACACTTCATGGTGAGCATAGTCAAACCATGCAACCGGCAAGGGAAAATTTTTTTCTTACTGGTTTAAAAGGGAAGGTGTTGAATTGAAAAATTTCTTACGATATTAATTGATAGGAAGATCAGTTGCTGCAAAGGGAACAAATACACATTCCCAATTATAAGCAGCAATAGGCCGTAGCACACTGCAAAAAGCTTGTAGGAAGCAAATCTTTTATCATGGCATAATTTTATTAGTAGTTGTACAGAATGCAAGGGCGATATTGCAGTTTAATTAATTTAATCACTCCGGGATAAAAATTTCTGGCAAGCCGGTTAAAACGCCTCATTAATACTTTTGGAAACGTTCAATAATTCTAAAATAATAAAATGGCTCAGAAAGAATTTCTCAAAGAAGGCAGCAACAAAACCGGAAGCAATACTTTGGAATGGAATCAACGCATCATTGTGATAGGCGCCTCCGCGGGAGGCTTTGAAGCGTTTAAAAAAATTATTCGTGCATTGCCCGCTGATTTTCAGACACCCATTTTTATTGTATGGCACATGGCTCCTGACATACGTGGTATATTACCGCAGGTATTAAATAAAGAGAACTCCATACCCGCAGCAAATGCTTACGACAACGAAGAAATAAAACCCAATCGCATTTATATTGCACCTCCCGATTATCATTTATTGATTGAGCGTGGTAAAGTCCGCATCACGCATGGTCCTAAAGAAAACCGTTTTCGCCCTGCCGTTGACCCGCTTTTTCGCTCGGCAGCTTATGAATATGGCAGCAGTGTAATTGGTGTAATTTTGTCGGGTGCGTTGGATGACGGCTCTGCCGGATTGTGGGCAGTGAAACATTACGGAGGCATTGCCATCGTGCAAAACCCTATGGATGCTGAAGTGCCTTCTATGCCTGAAAATGCCATGCGGCAGGTAAATGTTGATTACTGTGTTGGGGTTTCTGAATTACCTGCGCTGCTGGTTCGTTTATCAAATGAAAAAATTTCACAAACTCATACAGTCATGAATGATGAGCAAACAAAAAAAGAAATCGAAATTGCCGCGCAGCATCGCGCCATGAAAAGGGGGATTTTAAATTTTAAAGAGCTTACACCCTTCACCTGTCCTGAGTGCCACGGTGTATTATCGCGGTTGCAGAATGATAAAATTGTACGATACCGTTGCCACACGGGGCATGCTTATTCTGCAGATACCCTCCTGTTAGCACTCACCGAAAAAATTGAAGACGGCTTATACAATGCCATTCGTGGTATGGATGAAAGCGTGATGCTGCTCAATTACCTTGGCGATCATTACTCAGAAGCGAACGAGCCTGGATTGGCGGGAGTGTATTTTAAAAAAGCAAAAGAAGCTGACGACCGCTCGCAATTGGTTCGCGATGCGGCCATGGCTCATGAGCAGCTGAGCAACACATCACTGCGGGATGGAGTGAAAAGTGAAGAAGAATTAAAAGAAGAAATAAAAAAATAAAGCCTTACCCCTTCCCCTCACCCTTGGAGATGGGTGAGTAACAAACAAAATCAAAATGGCAAAATCAAAAAACCCAAAATCAAAAAAACATAATCCATCCAATGTGGTGGTAAATGCTGACGTAGATGCTGTAAAGCCAGGACAGGATGAATTTCTCATTGTTGGCCTTGGTGCATCAGCTGGTGGCATACAGGCATTCAATGAATTTTTTCGCAATATGCCGTCAGATTCCGGAATGGCGTATGTGGTTATTTTACACCTTTCGCCCGACCACGACAGCCAGCTTGTGCACGTGTTACAAGGTGTTACAAAAATGCCTGTGATGCAGGTAAATGAAAAAGTAAAAGTAAAACCAAACCATGTATATGTGGTGCCACCCAACAAGCATCTTACTATGGAAGATGGCTTCATACAGGTTTCAGCCAATACGCTGATAGAAGAAAGGCGGGCACCCGTTGATATTTTCTTTCGGTCGCTGGCAGAAATGCATGGACCGCGCGCTGTTGCTATTGTTTTATCAGGCACGGGTGCTAATGGCTCCATGGGAATAAAGCGGATAAAAGAAAAAGGAGGCGCCACGTTTGTTCAAAATCCGCGCGAAGCGGAGTTTAATGAAATGCCGCGCAACTCAATTGCAACAGGTTTGGTGGATGAAGTGCTGAACGTAGCCGAAATTCCCGCAAAGATTATTGCCTATAAAAACAATATCGGAAAAATACAGATAACCGAAGATGCTGAAAAACGCCCCGCTGACCAGCAGCAGGCATTGCGCGAAATTTTTACCGAGATACGACTGCGCACCGGGCATGACTTTACAAATTACAAACGGCCCACGCTGCTGCGAAGAATTGAAAGACGCATCAATATTCATAGTCTCCCTGACCTTCCTTCTTATGTGACGCACATGCAAGCGAAGCCGGAAGAAACCCAGGCATTGCTAAAAGATTTGCTTATTTCGGTAACCAATTTCTTCCGTGATAAAAAAGCATGGGAAGTAATAGAAAACGAAGTGCTGCCCGTATTGCTGAAAGGTAAAAACAGCGAGAACCAATTGCGCATATGGGTGGCAGGCTGCGCCACGGGCGAAGAAGCATATTCGCTAGCCATACTCTGTGCTGAAAAAGTCATCGGAGTTTTAGATGCGCCTAAAATTCAACTATTCGCTACGGATATTGATGAACAGGCATTGGCACACGCACGGGAAGGATTGTACACCATTAACGACCTTGCTGATGTGTCACCGGAAAGGCTGCGCAATTATTTTCATAAAAGCGGAGAGCAATACCGCATCAGGCGTGAAGTGCGGGAAACCATTATGTTTGCCAACC
>JANXRR010000590.1 GCA_025356795.1 Bacteroidia bacterium | reverse complement strand
ATCAGCATGACATAATCGGGTTGATAGTGTATGCCTTCTTTTACAAAATACAAAAACTCCTGTTCCCCTCCCCAGGCGGGCGTAGCACAATTCATTACTTCATATTTACCCGGAAATTTTTCATCGAGCCGGGTTTGAAGTATTCCGGTAAAAGTTTCGTTAATCTGATAGTCGAATGCTGCGGTATACGAATCACCGATAACCATTATCCTCTTTACACCCTCTTTCTTTACCTTTTCATGATTCCTATCGTTAAAGCCATCACCATTTACTTTTATCGATTCTTCGTCAAATCCTTTCAAGTTTTGAAGAAAAATCTCCTTGTCTTCTTTGGAATAGGTTTCAAAAATTAGCGTGTCGATAAATTGAGGCACGCCAGCATCCTTCGCACCGGGTGTAGCGGTTTTGGGTAGAATTATCTCCACTACCTCTCCAATGAGTGAGGCTTGTGCCTCGTTGAAGAATACGGGTTTATAATTTAATGTAGGGGTTGACTTACAGCCGCTCATAATGCCGGCAAGGGCGGGTGCCGAAATGGCATAGCCCAATATCATGGCGGTGCGTTCAATGGCTTCTCTTCTGTTCATAAAATAGACGTTAGTAGTTAAACATAAATAGCAAAACGTAATTCTTAATTGACTATTTTAAATTTCCTTTCTTCAATTCATTTACGGCATAATCTGCCGCGCGAGCAGTCAACGCCATGTAGGTGAGCGATGGATTCTGACAAGCAGAAGATGTCATGGCCGCGCCATCGGTCACAAACACGTTGGGCGCTTCATGCACTTGATTCCATTTATTAAGCACCGATGTCTTAGCATCTTTGCCCATCCGTGCGGTTCCCATCTCATGTATACCTAACCCAATGTTATTTGGATTATCAAATGTGTGCACATTTTTAAAGCCTGCCGCTTCTAGCATTTCGGCAGCTGAATCTTTCATATCCTTACGCATCGTTTTCTCATTCTGTTTCCACTCTGCATCCACGTTAAGTGTAGGCAAGTCATAGATATCGAGCCTATCTTTGTTCAACGTCACGCGGTTATCTGCATAAGGTAAACACTCGCCAAAGCCTGTCATACCAATGCTCCATGGCCCTGGAGCTTCCAATGATTGTTTCAAATCCTCCCCAATCGTCATCTCCTTTACACCTCTGCTCCAACCTTCACGGCTTGCACCACCTTGGTAGCCAAAGCCGCGCACATAGTCGCCTCGTTTTTCTTTGCCCACATTCCGGAAACGCGGAATATAAATGCCGTTTGGCCTACGCCCAATATAATATTTATCTTCAAAGCCTTCCACCGATGCAGAAGCTCCTGCTCTGTATTGATGATCCATTAAGTTCCTACCCAGTTGATCGCTACCATTACCAAGGCCGTTAGGGAATCTGCCTGACGTAGAATTTAAAAGTATATGTGTGCTGCCCAACGTTGAGGCGTTCAAGAAAATTACATTCGCGAAAAAATCTATTTCCTCTTTGGTTTCTGCGTCCAATACTTTTACACCAACGGCCTTGCCTTGGGTTTCATCATAAATTATAGAATGAACAATTGAGTGCGGTCGCAATGTCATGTTGCCCGTCTTTGCTGCTGCGGGAAGAGTAGATGCGTTGCTGCTAAAGTATGCACCGTAAGGGCAACCTCTATCGCACATATTCCGCGATTGACAAATTCCTCGACTGGGGTCATGGGCTAATGCAGCCGTTAAGTGCGCTACCCGGCCGATCGTTATTTTTCTCCCACCAAACTTTTCGGCTACCTTATCGCGAAAAGCTTCTTCTACGCAATTAAGATCCATCGGGGGTAAAAATTTTCCATCTGGCAAATGAGCCAAGCCTTCTGCTCTGCCACTCACACCAATGTATGATTCCACATAATCATACCATGGCGATAAATCTTTGTAGCGAATAGGCCAATCCACGCCATGTCCATCAATAGCATTGGCTTCAAAATCCAAATCTGATAAGCGATACGTTTGCTTACCCCACATAATGGAGCGGCCGCCTTCATGGTATCCACGTATCCAATCGAACGGCTTTACTTCTGTGTAGGGATTTTCCGTGTCCTTTACCCACCAGTGCTTGTTGGCTTGGTTTACCCAATTGGTGCGCGACTGAACAGGATAAAATTTCATCTCTTCGAAAGAGAGCTTATTGGCATTGGGCAATTGCCACGGGTCTTTGGTCATGGTGGGGTAGTCAGTCACATGCTTTACTGCTCTTCCTCGCTCCAGCACTAATGTTTTCAGGCCCTTCTCCGTAAGTTCTTTGGCCGCCCATCCACCACTTATGCCTGTACCTACTACAATTGCATCAAATGTGTTTTCCTTTTTCGCGTCAATGTTCAAGTTCATAGCATAAGAATTTGAACCAAGCTACTTTTTTTCGAGGAGTTTCAATAATAAATTTTGATGAACATTCGATTGAAATGGATTTGGCGGCCCCTTCGCTTTACTTTGCCGAGGCGGATAAAGTAAAGCTCAGGCCGGGCTATCCACTGCAAGTCCGGCCACACACAAAGCCAACACACTTCGGGCTTTCCGTTTCTATCCCTGGCCGGAGGTGCCTGCCACTTGATAACTTTAATCTTGAAATTTGTATCCGTCTACCCCCTCAAATGAAAAGCCTTCGGCTTTGTAAAAGCCCTAATACCAACGTGAGAAAGGGTTGCCCCAAAACCTGAATGCTGTCTGCCGCTCCAAGGCAAGGCTGCACTTACACGGTCGCAGCAGTTCCAATAACCAGTACCAGAGTTGATTTGTTGCAAAATATTTTCAGCGCGTTCTTGACTTTGGCTATAAACGGAGGAGGTCAATCCGTATTCAGTATCCTGCATGAGCTTGATTGCTTCTGCATCATCTTTTACTTTCATAATGCCGATGATCGGGCCAAAAGATTCATCGCGAATTACACTCATTTTGTGGTCTACATTAAGTAAAACTGTTGGTTCAAAGTAAAAGCCTTTGCCATCGATTCTCTTTCCACCTGTTACGAGCGTTGCCCCTTTCAGAATGGCATCAGCCACTTGAGTTTCTAAAAAGGCTACCTGTTCTTTTCTACTGAGTGGCCCAATGTAAATGTCTTGTTCTGTTGGTGGCCCCATCTTCCACGACTTCACTTCTTCCACAAATTCCTCTACATATTGATCGTAAACTTTTTCATGCACGTAGATGCGCTCTACAGCACAACAACTTTGGCCGTTGTTGTAAAACGCGCCATCGGCTGTGCCCGCAGCCACAGCTTTTATATCAGCAATGTCATCAGTTACATACAAAGGGTCTTTACCTCCCAACTCGCATTGACAAGGCACCATTTTAGGCGCTACTTTTTCGTAAATAGATTTTCCGGTTTTATACGACCCCGTGAAAAAATATCCATCCAGTGGAAGCTGCAATAAAATTTCACCCACGGCTTTTGCACCGATCGCCACATGAAAAACATTCGCAGGCACTCCCGCTTGCTTTAATAGTTTTTCAATCTCTAATCCCGTAAGGGAAGAATACTCGGAGGGTTTGTAAAGAACAGCATTGCCGGCCAACAACGCAGGAACAAAAACATTTACGCCCACGAGATAAGGATAGTTCCAGGCGGAAATGTTACAGATAACGCCCAGTGGTTCATAAGAAATTTTCTCTGTTAGACTTTGATCGTGAGTCATGATCTCA
>JANXRR010000570.1 GCA_025356795.1 Bacteroidia bacterium | reverse complement strand
TAAAAAGTTACAAATTCTTCGGGATTGAGCGAGTTCCCATTATACCATAATTCAAAATGCAAGTGAGGCCCATCTGTCATCTCACCGCTGTTACCAACTATCGAAATTATGTCTCCTGCGTTTACAAAACTACCAACTTTTTTCAACAGTTCTGCATTGTGCTTATAGACCGATATTAGATTACCAGTGTGTTGTAAGGCTATAATGTAGCCGGAGTCTTGTGTCCATGAGGCTACTATTACGGTGCCATCGGCAATACCTTTTACAGGTTCATTGGCTTTGGCTACCACATCAATTCCATAATGTCCTTTTTTTAAATTGTATTTATCTGAAATAAAACCAGTAATAGGCGTAAAGAAAAAAGTCTGTTCTAAATCTCTATTTTTATTGCCCTTCATAGAAAAGGAGAGATCGGATTTCTCAAATTCTTTTCGAAATGTAGAATCTTCTGGAACTAGTTTAAGGTTACCGGCAACTGTTAATGGCTTTTCTACTCCTGCAAAACTTTTGGCAGGATCAACAAAGTCGCTTGTGGTATCTCCACTTAAAACGCGTTGAAAATTTAAAATGAACTTGTCTTTTCTATCAACTTCCACGGCAAGTGAATCTACCTTTAGTGCTAAACTTAACAACTTTTTGTTCTGCTCCATTTGCTCATGTTTAGGGTCGAACCATTTTGCCAGCAGCGTTTTAGATAAGAATAAGCTAGACGAAAAAATAATGATGAAGGCCGATACCAATAGAATTAAGACCTTGGCATAGGTAAACCCCACCGTTGATTTTTCTGCAAGATTCTCTTCGCTGCGAATTACCAACTGGTATTTGGCGGTTAATCTTTCTGAAAGTGTTTTCTTTTGCTTCATCCTAAGTTGGCAAAAATAGATATTCTCTGCAATTATAATATTGCCCGTCTGTTTTTTACGTTTGTACTTCAAATTATTACGCCAAGTTGCACCATCGGTATCATATTCTTCTTTTCGCTGCCTGTATATTTTCCTTATTGCTATGGTCTGGTTGCTCTTCTAATCAAAATACCATTGCTGGCAATGTTTGGCATAATATCAATGCCCACTACAATGGCTTCTATTATGCGCGCGAAAAAGCGCTTGAAGTAAACAAGATTATTTTAAAAAGTTTGGATGATGATCCTTCTATGATTCTTAGATTGTTTCCTAAGCTTGATACAATACTTGCCAAAACCTATGCTAAGGATACTGAGGAGATTGTGAAAATGGCTTCCCTATCTATTCAACGGCACCCAAATAGTGAATGGGTAGATGATAACTACGTGCAAGTAGGTTTAGCGAGATTGTATGCATGCGACTGGCAAAATGCTATACAAACATTTAAGTACGTAAACACAAAAAGCAAAGATGCCAATGTGCGCCATCAATCACTTATTTATTTGATTAGAACATTTATTGAGCAAGGAGATTTTGACCGCGCAGAAGAAGTATTCAATTTTCTGGAAAAAGAAAAACTTCAACGCAAAAATCAGAAGAACTTATACTTAGAAAAAGCTTACTTCTTCCAATTAAAAAACGACTATGATAAAATGGTGCGCAACCTTTCAAAGGCGGATTCCTTGCTTACGCGCCAAGACAGAAAAGGAAGAATCTACTTCATTGTTGGGCAAGTATATCAAAAATTAGGCTTTGGAGCAGAAGCCTATAATTTTTACAAAAAATGTTTACTCACAAATCCTGACTATGAGATTGATTTCTATGCCAGGCTCAATATGGCTCAGGTTGCCAACCTGAATAGCAAGAAAAATGTACGAACTATACGTAAACAATTTGAGAGGCTTTTAGCCGACACAAAAAATCAAGAATTTAAAGACAAGATTTATTATGAGATGGGTGAGTTTGAACGTAAGCAAGGCAACCTAAAAGAAGCTATTGAAAATTATAAGCTTGGTGCGCACGCGGGTAAGATTAAGCGCATTCAAGGAAGTGCCTTCTTGCGTGTGGGCCAATTATATTTTGATTCATTAAAAAAATATAGTTTGGCGAAAGCCTATTACGACAGTGCCATAGGTGCTTTACCAAAAGATTTCGAGAATTATACAACCATAAAAAGGCGTCAAGAAGTACTGGGCGATTTTGTCAAGTTTACTGAAACAATCACTCTTCAAGATAGCTTGTTGACAATGGCTTCAATGGATTCTTCTGTTTTAAGAAAACAGCTAGACTCATTATTCGCAAGCCAAAAGAAAGTGGAAGACAGTCGTAAAAGAAAAAAGAAGAAAACAGAACAAGTAACCACCGGAAGATCGCAAAACAACAATCCTTTTTTTAATAGCGAAGATAGCAACACTTCTGATTGGTATTTTGGAAATTCTTCAGCTGTTGCATTAGGGCAGTCTGAGTTTGAGCGGATATGGGGCTCAGTCTCTTTAGAAGACAACTGGCGTAGGTCAACAAAAACTGCTATCGCCAATAGCCCATTAGAAAGGGCACCCACCTTAAACGAAGGCGACACTAAGAAAGCAACCGCAGAAAAAGAAGAGCTGCCAAAAGAAGAAAAGGTTACTGATGAAGCTGCCAAAATTTTTGCGCAACTCCCCATTACTGACAAGCAGAAGCTGGAAGCATTAAACAAAATTGAGGAAGCCTATTTTGGCCTTGGCGATCTCTACTACTTTCAATTGCAAGAAAAGGAAAATGCTGCAACAACATACGAAAAATTGATTGCGCGATTTCCTGGTTCACAACATGAGCCAGAGGTTTTGTATAAACTCTATTTAATCAATAAAGAAAGTGGCAGTGGAAAAGCAGAAAGGTATGCCCAACAATTGAAAGAAAAACATCCTAACTCCACTTACACTCGCATACTCATTAACCCCGATTATTTAAAGGAAACAAGTGTGGCTGCAGAAAAACAAAAACTAATTTACAAAGAAGCCTATACGGCTTTTCAAGCCGGGAATTTGAGGGATGCCCAAGAAAAAATTATTCAAGCTTTACAAGTTGGGGAAACTACTTTCTCTCAAAATTTAGAGTTGCTTCAAATATTAATAACAGGTAAAACAGAAGACATAACTAAATATCAATTTGATTTAAGTGAGTTTGTAAAGAAACATCCAGATGGCTCTTTGAAATTGTATGCTGAACTGCTCCTTGCTTCCTCAAAAGAATTTCAAAAGAAACTTGAAAAAGCAAAAGGCATTCGGTATGTAAAAGCTCCTGAAGCCCCGCATTACTTCTCTATTCTTTATAAAACTTCCAATAAAATTGCCGATCGGGTTTCATATACATTGGATATGTTTAATGCGAAAAGGAAAACCAAAGATCAAAAATTAATTACTACGAGTTTAAATTTTGATGATGAGATGTCAGTCACATTTGTCACTGGTTTTGCCAATCAACAGTCTGCCCAAGAATATTTCGACCAATTCAAAGGCCAATTGGCAAATCTTAAACCGTTTTCGGATTATAATTTCTCTAGCTTTGTAATCACAAAAAATAATTTCGATCTCTTTTACAGAACCAAAGCCCTGGATGAGTACCTCACCTTCTTCGATAGAAATTATAAAAAAGAAAATCCTTGAGTTTCTTCAGCAAAAGAAGCCGTGGGTCAATCGTGTAAACAAATACGTGTGGGTTATTGTCATTGCCTTTATACTCGGATTACCACTCTATATATTTACAGTAAGCATCGATTTGTTTGGGCTATTTGGGCCAATGCCAAACACAAAAGATATTGAAAATCCCAGCAACGATCTTGCCTCCGAGTTGATATCCGGTGATGGGGTTTCATTGGGAAATTATGCACGTTACAATCGCACCCAGGTTTCGTTTCATGAACTTTCTGAAGAGCTAAGAACAACATTAGTAATCTCTGAAGACATTCGTTTTTACAATCACAGTGGCCTTGATTTAATTGCTTACTTGCGAGCCATAAAAGGACTTTTAACGTTTAGCCCAGCTGGTGGTGGAAGCACCATTACACAGCAGTTGGCTAAAAACCTATTTACTCAAGCAGAAGATAGAAGTTTGGATGGATCGATTGCTAAACTTGGCAAATACCCCAAACGAATTGTGCAAAAAACTAAGGAGTGGATTATCTCTGTCAACTTAGAAGAGAATTTTACAAAGGAAGAAATTATTGCCATGTATTTGAACACGACAAATTTTAGCAGTAATGCGTTCGGTATAAAAATAGCAGCAAAGACTTACTTTAATAAAGAGCCAAACCAATTGAACCTGCAAGAGTCAGCAGTGCTCGTGGGTATGTTACAAGCACCCTCCTTTTTTAACCCCAAGCGAAATCCACAAAATGCGTTGAAAAAGAGAAACGAAGTATTGTATAAAGTTTTTAAAGAAGGATACAAAATAAAGACGCGCAAACAACTTGACTCTATTAAAACATTGCCCATTGATCTCGATTATAAAGTCCTAAATCAAAATCAAGGAATGGCAACTTACTTTAGAACTGTCGCAAGTAATTATTTAATGAGTTGGTGCAAAGAAAAGGGGATTGACCTTTGGAACTCCGGTCTAAAAATTTATACTACCATAGACAGCCGCACACAGCGCTATGCCGAAGAAGCAGTAACAGAGCACATGAGTACATTGCAAGATTCATTTTACAAAGAGTGGAAAGCCAGAAATCGCAACCCTTGGGTAGATGACAATTGGCAAGAAATAAAAGACTTTTTGCCAAAGAGAATAAAGAAAAGTGACGCATATAAAATTTATGCTGAGAAGTATGGCGAAAATTCTGACTCACTTAAAATCATGTTAAAGCTAAAAAAGCCAATGACTGTTTTCACCTGGAAGGGGGAGCGTGATACATTATTCAGCAGCATGGATTCGCTTAACCATTACGAACGATTTTTAAATACTGGCATGATGAGCATGGACCCGGCAACTGGCTTTATTAAAGCTTGGGTAGGCGGTATCAATCATAAGTATTTCAAATTTGATCACGTGAAGCAAGGTACTCGCCAACCAGGTTCAACTTTCAAGGCATTTGTGTATGGGTTGGCGATGGAATCAGGGTACTCCCCATGTCAAAAAATGAAAGATGTTTCGCCTAGTTTTAAATTGCCCGAAGGCGGAACGTATACACCCAAAAATGCAGAGCCTCCTTACAATGGAACAGGCGATGAAATGACCATTAGGCAAGCGATGGCGAGGTCAGTAAATTCTATTACAGCTAAACTCGTGCAGCAATTAGATCCAAAAAATGTAGTTGAATTTGCTCATAGAATGGGCATTGAAAGTCACCTCGAAGCGGTTCCTTCTATTTGTCTTGGCACAAGCGATGTTTCGCTTTATGAAATAGTGGGTGCGTATAGTACTTTCGTAAATGCAGGGGTTCATATTGACCCAATTTTCATCACCCGCATTGAAGATAGAAATGGAAATGTGATCGAAAATTTTATCCCTAAAACAAAAGAATCCATTAATGACCAAACAGCTTACAAAATGATTTACATGCTGAAGGGTGGTATAGAAGAACAGGGTGGAACGTCAGTTGGGTTGCCACAGGAATTAAAAATTGACAATGAGATTGGAGGAAAAACAGGAACTACCGATGATGCTTCAGATGGCTGGTACATGGGTATTACTCATAATCTTGTAACGGGAGTGTGGGTTGGTGGCGATGAGCGTGCTATTCATTTTCCTTCTTGGTCGTTTGGGCAAGGTGGCAAAACGGCTCGCCCCATTTGGGCAAAATACATGATGAAAGTATATGCCGATTCATCAACTGGAATAAAGAAAGGTTACTTTAGAAGGCCTACCCGCGGGACGGACATGTCATTTGATTGCAATCGTGTTTTACCTGATTCAATTAAAGTAGACGATGATCCATTTGATATCCGTGATTAAATACCCATTTATTGATGCTTTAACTTAATGGCTGAAGACCTAAAAGATCAAGTTGCTTCATTGCCCGATTCGCCTGGCATTTATCGCTATTACAATGAAGATGATATATTAATTTATGTAGGTAAAGCCAAGAGCCTTAAGAAGCGCGTTAGTAGTTACTTTAATAAGCAATCGCAATATAGCCGCAAAACCGAAAAGCTAGTTTCTGAAATCAGGAGGATTGAGTTTACCCTTGCCAACACTGAGTTTGATGCGCTCTTGTTAGAGAATAATTTCATCAAACAAAACCAGCCTAAGTACAACATATTACTAAAAGACGATAAAACTTTTCCTTACTTAGTTATTTTAAAAGAACACTTTCCTCGCATTATCTACACTCGAAAATACGTTCCCAAACAGGGTGAATATTTTGGGCCTTACTCCAGTGTTGTTTCCATGAAAAGTGTGTTGGAATTGGTGCGGCAATTGTATTCAATCCGCACGTGTTCTTTACTGCTTTCGCAGGAAAATATTGCAGACAAAAAATTTAAAGTCTGTTTAGAATACCACCTCGGCAACTGCAAAGGCCCGTGCGAAAATTTTCAAGACGAAATTCCTTACCTTGAAGAGATTGCGTTGGCGAGAAATATTTTAAAAGGCGATGTAAGCGTGGTGGAAAATTATTTTACCATGCGCATGGAAGAAGCTTCCATGCAAATGGAATTTGAGAAAGCCGCTATTTATAAACATAAACTGGAGTTGCTCGAAAAATTCCAAACTAAGTCGTTGGTGGTAAATAAAAAACTAACAAACATAGACGTAATCACTATCACTAGCAATGAGCAAGAAGCGTTTCTCAACTATATGCAAGTGAAAGAAGGCTCTATTATTTTCTCTAAAAACCTAGAAGTAAAAAAGCAATTGGAAGAAGCTGATGAAGATGTATTGAGTCTTGCCGCGCAAGAAATGCGCACCGAATACAGAAGCAACAACTCAATTATTTATAGTAACATAGAGCTTAGTGTAAAGCAAGAAGAGGTTGAGAATATTGTCCCTCAGATTGGCGACAAACGCAAGCTGGTGGGACTTTCGCTAAAAAATGCATTGTTCGCGAAAGCGAAACGAGAAACTGAAAAAGCAGAAAAGAGAGAAAAGAAAAACAAAGTGCTTGCCATACTTCAAGCTGACTTAAGACTCAACACTTGGCCCGAAATAATTGAATGCTTCGATAACTCCAACCTTCAAGGCACTTCGCCTGTCGCCTCGATGGTGCGCTTTGTGAATGGCAAGCCCGACAAGGCTGGCTACCGCCATTTCAATATCAAAACTGTAATTGGTGCAAATGACTTTGCCTCTATGAAAGAGATTGTGGGCAGGCGTTATAAAAGAATATTGGAAGAAGAAAGTGCCTTCCCAAGTTTGATTGTTGTAGATGGTGGCAAAGGCCAATTGAGCAGCGCCTGTGAAGCCTTGCAAGAACTAGGGCTCTACGGAAAAATTCCTATTATTGGTATCGCGAAAAAGTTGGAAGAGATTTATTATCCTGGAGATCCCTTTCCATTGCACATTAGTAAAAAATCTTCTGGACTCATGCTTCTTCAAAAGATTAGGGATGAAGCGCACCGCTTTGCCATTACCTTTCACCGAGTAAAGCGTGCGCAAGGCACTTTCAAAACAGAATTAGAAGAAGTTGAAGGGATAGGAAAAAGGACAGCCGACAAACTCCTCGCCCACTTTAAATCGTGGACAAAAATTAAAGATGCTAGTGAAAAAGAATTGAGTGCAATTGCTGGCAATAGTGCCGCTGGAAAAATCAGAAGGTATGTGGAGGGCTCGTCAATTGTGAATGGGCAAGCTGGCTAAATGATTGGCAAAGTGGGGTACGGTCAATTACTTTTAAGAGTTTCTTCACCGCGAGCTTTAGCATGTAATTAGTTTTGAAGTGATCTTGATCTATACTCTAAAAAACCATTCAAAAGATTCTAGGGCATCTAACGGGTGCATCAGTCGCTCTTTATCACCAAGGCGGCTTTTCATGAAATTTTTTATCTTGTTATGAAAAATTTTTCTGTCATTGACTTTAACCCAATCAACTTAACTTTGTACTTGAAAATTGACCGGCTAACAATTGACCAGCAACCCCAACCGCTACTTTTTTGAGATTGCCTACAATGGCTCGTCCTACCACGGGTGGCAAAATCAGGCTAATGCTATAGGTGTGCAACAGGTGGTTGAAAATGCTCTCTCAAAATTGCTAAGAGAAAAAATAGCGATTGTGGGGAGTGGCAGAACCGATGCTGGCGTTCATTGCATACAGCAATTCTTTCATGTGGATATAAAATCAGAATTTGAACCTCAGTTTCTACTTGTCCGGTTAAATTCTTTTCTTCCCAAAGACATCTCAATACAAGCCTTACAAAAAGTAAAATCCGAAGCCCATGCCAGATATGATGCCTTTGAGCGTAGTTATGAGTATAAAATAACTAAAGTAAAGAATCCCTTCCTTGCGGGATATGCCTATTATTTCTTCCAAGATGTTGATATGCCACTTATGAACAAAGCAGCATCTTTACTTGTGGGCACTCATGACTTTGAATGCTTCAGTAAAGTAAAAACTGATGTAAACAACTTTAGCTGCAACATTAAATTGGCAAAGTGGAATCAAAAATCAGGATTACTCGTTTTCAACATTTCTGCAAATCGGTTTTTGCGAGGCATGGTGCGTGCCATAGTAGGAACGCTTTTAGATGTAGGCACCGGCAAAATTTCTGTAGTTGAATTTGAAAAAATTATGGCAGGCAAAGACCGAAAGAAAGCAGGCATGAACGTGCCCCCAGAAGGATTGTATTTAAAAGAAGTGAAGTATCCAAAATCAATTGTTATAAACCAAAGGCTTTCCGTTAAAAAGGGCTAGTTTGAGGTATGGAAAAAGAAAAAACGAGCAGCGGAAATATCATAGACTTTACCGTTTTAAAACGGCTAATGCAATTTGTTAAGCCCTATCAAGCAAGGTTCAATTTGCTATTGCTACTTACCATTTTACTAGGCCTTTTAACTCCACTCCGCCCCATGCTAATTCAACTTACGTTGGATAAACATGTGGCTGTTGGCAATTATTGGGGCATGGTTAATATAATGTTATTAATCCTTGGCTTGTTGGCCATTCAAACCACTGTTCAATATTCTCATACTTACATTTCAGGCCGAATTGGACAATTCGTAATTCGCGATATAAGAATTCGATTGTATCAGCATATTATAAATTTACGCTTACGGTTTTTTGATAAAACCCCCATTGGCCGTTTAGTTACACGCACAATTTCAGATGTAGAAAGTCTGGCCGATGTCTTTAGTGAAGGGCTTGCCGCCATGGCTGGCGATTTATTACAGATTATTTTTATTCTTGGGTTTATGTTTTTTACAGATTGGCGCATGGCACTCGTCAGTCTCTCTACTATACCGCTCATGTTGATTTCTACCTACGTGTTCAAAGAAAAAATAAAAGTTGCTTTTAATGATGTGCGCAATGCCGTTGCCAATTTAAATTCATTTGTGCAAGAGCACATTACGGGTATGAGCATTGTTCAAATATTTGGAAATGAAAGAAAAGAGTTCAACAAATTCAATGAAATAAACCAAGAACACAGGGACTCAAATTTGAAATCGGTTTTATATTATTCAATTTATTATCCCATTGCTGAAATTATTTCTGCAATGGGCATTGGCTTACTTGTTTGGTATGGAGCTAAGGGGATAATTCATCAAGAAACAAGGGGCATAACCATTGGCACGCTCACTGCCTTTATCATGTACATCCAAATGTTTTTCCGTCCTATCCGTATGATTGCCGATCGCTACAATACGCTTCAAATGGGTATTGTAAGCACATCTCGCATCATCAACCTGCTAGATGATAAAGAGCACATTATGGAAAATGGATATCGCCAAGCAACCGATATACAGGGAGCCATCTCTTTCAAAAATGTTTGGTTTGCTTATTCTGAAAATGAATACGTGTTGAGAAATATTAACCTTGACATACTACCAGGCGAAACCATTGCCTTAGTGGGCGCCACGGGTGCTGGCAAATCTTCCGTAATCAATTTGCTCAATCGTTTTTATGATATTAATCGCGGCAGTATAAAAGTGGATGGTGTTGAAATAAAAGATTTTGATTTACTCTCACTGCGCAAAAACATTGGTATTGTACTGCAAGATGTTTTTTTATTTTCCGAAAGTATTCGCTACAATATTACATTGGGCAATACAGAAGTGACTGACGAGATGATTTTGCTCACGGCTGATTCTGTAGGTGCTCTTGAATTTATTAAAAAACTTCCGGGAGGTCTGGATTATAACGTGATGGAGCGTGGGGCTACGCTTTCGGTTGGTCAGCGGCAATTACTCTCTTTTATTAGAGCAATGGTATACAATCCAAAAATATTAGTACTTGACGAAGCCACTTCTTCAGTGGATAGCGAAACAGAAGAAATGATTCAAAAGGCGATAGAAAAAATGATGATAAACCGAACCTCTATTGTAATTGCTCACCGCCTATCAACTATTCAAAAAGCTACTACAATTATTGTTTTAGAAAAGGGTGAAATAATGGAATCAGGAACCCATGAGCAATTACTGGCAAAAGATGGGTACTATGCACAACTGCACAAAATGCAATTCAAAAAGGTCTTTTAAAACTTCTATAACCTATCTATTGCTTACAAGAATTAGAAAGAAAGTTATATTTGTTTTATGTTTCGGTGTGCAGCAATCGTTTTAATTATGGTGTTGGGAGCTTTATCCTTTGGAGTTGCTCAGCCTAAAAAGCTTTCTGTAAAAAGTCCTCAAGCGGAACAATATAGCAGCCCTGTTTTAAAATGCCCTGTTTTTAATAAAATTGATTTTCACAAAAGAGCTATTGGAATCAAGTTTGGCGATCCCATTGCTATCTCCTATAAATATTACGAAAATAAACATTGGTCTTTCGTTACAGAAATAGGTAAATCAACCAGCGGCCTTTATAGCAAATACTACCGTGAAGCGTTTAAGAGCTATTTGCCTGACAGTCTTACCAAAAATCAAAATGTCCAATATTTAGCTCATAAAACTTTATCCGATTGGTTTGTTGAAGTTAAGTTTTTACATCAATGGGAATTATCGCAGTTGGTAGAAGGGCTTAATTTGTTTGTGGGCGTTGGCTCACAATGGCGCAACACCAGTCTCCGTTATAATTATCTTTATGAAGGGATCGACTCTCAAGGAAACCAACAGACCAATGTAGGCACTGTTGATCATTCGCGTTTCACTTATGGCCTTGTAGCTATTTCCGGAATAGAATATGCCTGCTTTACACTTCCACTGTCAGCTTTTATTGAAGTTGAATATTTTACCGATGGTCTAGTTGATACTGGCTACCAGCGCTTTCAAGGTGGTGTTGGAGTAAGATATTCTTTTTAGAAATTTTGAACTTATATTTTTATCCTCCATTTGGACAAAATGAATTTAGTAGTGAGGCTGTTTAGCAAGTTGAAGGGATCATTTATAGTAACACTCATAATTTCCATTTACTTAACAGGAACGTTTAGTGTGTTTACGTCTTGCTTTCAATCCTATCACCATTCCATTTTTCAGCAAGCAACTAAACAGTTAAAAGAAGAAGAAACTGAAAAAATATTTTTTACAGATAAACAGTTTGCTCTACTTACGTGGATTGAAGACAACAAGGAGTTTGAATGGAACAATAAAATGTTTGATGTAACCAAGATTGATAAAACTAAAGAAGGTTATCTAATCTATTGCGAAAATGATGGATTGGAAGAAATATTGATTTCCTTTTTAAAATCAATAAAAAAAGAAATGGAGGGCAATCTATCTGTCCTAACCGCACAACCACAATTCTTTCAAGCAATTGTAGGCTATTCATTCAGCTCAAATTCACTTAATTTAGAGAGAGCAAATTCAAACTACAATCAGACTTATCAATCCATCGATTCAAGTATAGCTTCCCCTCCACCAAAAGGTTTACTATCCGCGTAAGTCAATGCAATTTCTTTGTTGTGCCAACATGCCACAGCAAAGATTTAGGTTCAACTTATATAAATCATTATCCGTGGTAAAGGCAATGAGTGTTGCAGCCATCGGGTCTTTATAGAACCTAATCAAAAAATCTAACATCTTAAATTCTTTTTATGAAGAAATATTTATTCATGCTCCTATTTTCATTTATCATTTTTATGGCTCAATCACAAGGCCAAACGCTTCATGGAAAAATTATTGATTCGAATACCAGTAGTCCTTTAGCGGGCGCCACTATTTCATCACAAGGAAAAGCACTTACTACAACCGATGGCAACGGGGTCTTTTCAATCACTTGTCCTACAGGTGAAATCAGCATTTCATTTATAGGTTATGAAACTCTTGCTCAATCTATTTCTGATTGTTCTACTGAACTCATTCTCTCACTTACTGCTTCCAATCAACTGCTTAAAGAAGTTGAAATAACAGCAACCACGGTTCAGAACAGATCACTCATCTATCAGCCTGTTTCTATTGCCAAGCTTAGTGAAGTTGAGCTAAAGAGAGGCCAAGGTTTGTTTTTGGATGATGCAATCAATGAAAATGTTCCGGGAGTGATCATGCAGCGTAGAACAGTTTCTGCAGGTCAACAATTTAATATCCGCGGTTACGGAAATGGAGCGAGAGGAGCTAACGGAGCAAATAGTAACTTCGACACTCAAGGAACAAAAGTGTATCTCAACGGGATACCCATCACAGATGCTGAAGGAATCACCTTGATGGATGATATCGACTTCGGTTCGGTGGGCAATGTGGAAGTGGTTAAAGGACCTGCTGGCTCACTCTATGGATTAGCCATTGCAGGAGTTGTAAACCTTAAAACAGTAACTGCCGAACCAGGCAAATCTTCCATTAGCCAAGATGTAATGGTTGGTAGTTATGGACTAACTAGATTTACTACACGTTTGCAAATTGGTGGAGAAAAATCATCTGTATTGGTTAGCTACGGCCGTCAACAGTATGATGGTTTCATGAGGCACACGACTTCACAAAAAGACTTTGTAAACATGGTGGGCGAGTTTCACCCCAATCAAAAACAAAGCATCACAACCTATTTTGGATACAGCAACAGTTATGATCAGCGCAACGGAGAGCTTACAGTCAACCAGTATAACACATTTGATTACTCCGGAAATCCCAGCTATGTTGCAAATGACGCTCACTCCAATATCATAAGCTTCCGCGCGGGCTTAGGCCATACCTTTAAGTTTAACAAAAGCATTTCAAACACAACAACGGTATTTGGCACAGGCATTAGTAATAATGTTAGTTCAGCCGGAGGGTGGACGGACAAACTGCCTTTAAATTTTGGAATCCGCTCAACATTCAATTCTGATTTACAACTTTCAGAAGGAATCAGTTTGTCTGGAATAACAGGGGTTGAAAGTCAACGACAAAATGCCCAGACTATTGGCTATGCTATGACCGACCTGGTTTCCGGAAAAAACAATGATCCTACAAACTATAACAATACAGGTGTATACAATTTCATTGGAGCACAAACGAGCAATGTGTATACGGTATCAAAAACAACCTCGTTGTTTACAGAGTGGACATTAGGGCTACCTCAAGATTTTTCCGTTACTGCAGGCTTAGGAGTAAGCGGCATGAGCATAGAACTTAACAATCGTACTTTTGCTTCTGCTACAAGCACCATTCCTAGAAATATTAGCGGTTCCTATGATAATCTCGTTTCACCACGCTTTGCCGTTAATAAAGTTTTTTCAAAACAGGTTTCAGCATACTTCTCTTACAGCAAAGGGTATAAGGCTCCTGTGAGCTCTTACTTTTATATTCCATTGACGGGCCAACTAAATTCAGATTTAAAACCTGAAATTGGAAATCAATTTGAAATTGGCACTAAGGGTACAGTGTTCAATGATAAATTGTTTTATCAGGTAGCATTGTTTAATGCGGTCTTCTCAAATAAAATGACAGTAGTTGCTGTGCCTAACGCTGCTAACACTGCTACCTCCTACACGTATGTAGCCAATGGTGGTGAACAGAATAACAATGGAATTGAAGTACTTTTAAAATACACTGCTTACCAATCGAGCACTGGATTTTTTAAGTCAATTAACCCTTTTGCCAATATGACATATTCCGATTTTAAATATGGCAATTTTAAATTTCAGCAGTTAAGCGCGGATAGAAAAAGCAATGTGGATACTGACTACACTGGCAAGCAGGTTGCTGGTGTGCCAACTTGGATTTACAATGCAGGTATAGATGCAGCAACCAATGTTGGATTTTATGGAAATGTAAACTTAAACTATCGTGGAGCCGCCTATTTTGTATCCAATAATGAAATATTAGCGAGAGATCATAGCACCAGCAATACCAACGATGATGCACAAACAAAACCATACAGCTTATTAAACGCTAAAGTTGGATTTCAAAAAAAACTCGGAGCATTTAATGTAGATGCTTACTTTGGTGTCAATAATATTTCGAGTAGTCAATATTATCTGATGGTGTTTTCAAATCAATTGCCCGATGCGTTTTTGCCTGGCCCAAAAGATGCTAATTACTTTGGTGGCCTAAACGTGAAGTATAATTTTTAATCTCTAACCTCCGAGGTTTTGAAACCTCGGAGGTTTTAAAATCTTATAAATAATTACCATGAAAAAATATACGGGTTTATTTCTACTTGTGCTTATTTCTTGTGGCCGCCTCTCCAACAAAGAAGAAAAGCATGAAAGCGAGC
>JANXRR010000562.1 GCA_025356795.1 Bacteroidia bacterium | reverse complement strand
CTGTAAGAATTTCTGAGACTAGACCGCTCAGTAAGAATAAGAGATGGAGATTAGTTGAAATCGTAGAAAAAGCTAAATAATCATGATACAAAACGAAAGTAGGCTTACCGTTGCTGATAATAGTGGTGCTAAAGAGGTGTTAGTTGTTCATGTATTAGGCGGAACCCATAGAAGATACGCTAGTGTAGGCGATACTATAGTTGTAACCATAAAATCAGCTATCCCAACAAGTCAAGTAAAAAAAGGCACAGTATCAAAAGCGGTGGTAGTTCGTACTAAAAAAGAAGTGAGGAGGAAAGACGGGTCGTATATTCGTTTTGAAGATAATGCCGCAGTTCTTTTGAACGCACAAAATGAACCACGAGGTACTCGTATTTTTGGGCCTGTTGCTCGCGAATTAAGAGAAAAGCAGTTCATGAAAATTGTTTCATTGGCACCTGAGGTTTTATAATATGGAAAGGACATACAATACTCAAGTTAAATTACATGTGCGCAAAGGCGACATGGTTCAAGTAATAGCAGGTGACGACAAAGGAAAGAGTGGTAAGATCTTAGAAATCTTAACAGAAAAGAGCCGTGTCATAATCGAAGGTGTAAATTTGATTACTAAGCATCAGAAACCTTCTGCTGGTAAACCAGAAGGTGGAATCAAAAAGATTGAAGGAACTATTCATTTGAGCAATGTTGCTTTAGTTGATCCTGCATCTGGAAAGATTACCCGCACAGGAAGAAAGTTAAACGAAAAAGGAAAACTTCAACGATTTTCCAAAAAAACAGGAGACTTCATAAAATAATGGCAACTCCAAGATTAAAAGACAAATACCTAAAAGAGGTAGTACCAAATTTGAAACAGAAGTTTCAATATGGATCAGTAATGCAGGTACCGAAAATCGAAAAGATTTGCATCAATAAAGGTGTAGGTGCTGCGGTGGCAGACAAGAAAATTGTTGACATTGCCCTTGAAGAGATCACAACTATTTCAGGGCAAAAGGCTGTGCCTACACGATCTAAGAAAGACATTTCAAATTTCAAACTGCGGGTCGATGTAGCCATTGGGGTGAGAGTAACACTGAGAGGAGATAGAATGTATGAATTTCTTGATCGTCTTGTAAATGTTGCCCTTCCTCGCGTACGCGACTTCAAAGGTATAAATGATAAAGGCTTTGATGGCCGAGGTAACTATACCTTGGGAGTAAAAGAGCAAATCATTTTCCCCGAGATTTCAATTGATAAAGTAACAAAGATTAACGGAATGGATATCACTTTTGTGACTTCAGCCGCTACAGACGAAGAAAGCTTTGAATTATTGAAAGCATTGGGAATGCCCTTTGTAAATAAAAACTAAAAGTATGGCAAAACTAGCAGTAATAGCGAGAGATAAGAAGAAATCAGATCTGGTTGATCGATACAAGGAAAAAAGGAAAACATTGAAGGCTGCCGGGGACTGGGAAGGGTTGGACAAATTACCGAGAAGCTCCTCAGCAGTGCGTTTGCATAATCGCTGTAAGCTTACTGGCAGACCTAGAGGCTATATGAGGAAGTTCGGAATTTGTAGAAATCAATTTCGCCAAATGGCATCCGATGGTAAGATTCCAGGCATAACCAAAGCGAGTTGGTAAGAGCCAAAGACTCAAACATATGGTGCTGAGTGTCCAGGTCGAATAAAATCGAAACCTGATAACAGTTTGAATAATAAAAACAATTATTATCTTTGCAGCCCCGTTTAAATAACGGGTTTGCTTTTATAAGTGTAAAATGAAAACAACAGATCCAATAGCAGATTATTTAACCCGGTTGAGAAATGCCATAAAGGCACGCCACCGGGTGGTTGAGGTTCCTGCTTCCAATCTTAAAAAGGAAGTGACAAAGGTTCTTTTCGATAAAGGTTATATCCTCAACTACAAATTTGAGGATACATCCAATAAACAAGGCAATATTAAAATTGCGTTGAAATACAATCCTGATACAAAGGAGTCTGCAATTACTAAATTAGCCCGTGTAAGTTCCCCGGGGTTACGACAGTACAAGCCTGCCGATGAATTGCCGAAAGTATTGAATGGACTAGGTATCGCTATTTTATCTACTTCTAAAGGAGTAATAACAGATAAGGAAGCGAAAGCATTGAATGTGGGTGGCGAGGTATTGTGTTTCATCTATTAAGTGAAAAGAAAATGTCAAGGATAGGTAGATTACCCATAGAAATTCCAAAAGGTGTAACGTTCACTTTCGCGGAAAGTCATCATAAGGTTTCTGTAAAAGGACCTAAGGGCGAATTGCATCAAGTATTAGATCCTGATTTTAAAGTTACTCAGGAAAATGGCGAAGTTTTAGTTCATAGGCCAACCGAACAAAAGCGTCATAAAGCAATGCATGGATTGTATAGGGCATTGATTGCAAACATGATCACTGGCGTAAGTGCAGGTTATAAAGAACAGCTTGAATTAGTAGGTGTAGGGTATAAAGTAACAGCTCAAAGCAATGTGCTCGAGTTGAGCCTAGGTTATTCCCACAGTATTTTCCTGGCTATTCCTTCTGAGTTGAAGGTGCAGGCAATTACAGAGAAAGGATCTAATCCTACCATTATTTTGGAAGGTATTGATAAACAGTTGCTAGGTCAAATTGCTGCTAAGATTAAATCGCTTAGAAAAGTGGAGCCTTATAAAGGAAAAGGTATTCGTTACACAGGTGAATTTATTCGTAGAAAAGCTGGTAAAGCTGCTTCTAAATAAAATAAAGTTATGGCCAACGTAAAAGTAAAAGCAGAAAGAAGAACGCGCATTAAGCTGGGCGTACGTAAGAAAGTGGAGGGAACTTCAGAAAGACCTCGCTTGTCAGTATTTAAGAGCAATAAAGTTATTTATGCTCAGATTATTGATGATAGTAAAGGTCACACATTAGCTTCTTCGTCTTCTATTGATTTGGATAAAAAAGGTGGAGTTAATTTAACAATTTCTAAAACTGTTGGTGCTAAACTAGCCGAGAGGGCATTAGCTTCGGGTGTTGACAAGATTGTGTTCGATAGAAATGGTTATTTGTATCACGGTAACATTAAGGCTCTGGCGGATGGCGCTAGAGAGGGAGGTTTAAAATTCTAACTTATGACACAAAGCAACGTCAGTACAGTAAAAGCAAGTGAAATCGACCTTAAAGAAAAGGTTGTTGCCATCCAACGTGTTGCGAAGGTGGTGAAAGGCGGAAGAAGATTTAGTTTTGCAGCCATAGTTGTTGTGGGAGACGGAAATGGTGTAGTTGGTTACGGCTTAGGAAAAGCTAATGAAGTAACAGATGCCATTACAAAAGGTATCGATGATGCTAAAAAACACCTGGTAAAAGTGCCAATTATTAAAGGTACTGTTCCACATGAATCAATAGGTAAGTTTGGTGGTGGATTAGTACTTTTAAAACCTGCTTCGGACGGAACTGGAGTAATAGCTGGTGGTGCTATGCGCGCGGTGCTTGAGAGTGCTGGTGTTCATAATGTATTGGCTAAATCGAAAGGGTCATCCAATCCACACAATGTTGTAAAGGCTACTTTCAAAGCTTTGACAAACATGAGAGATGCACAGACCATTGCGAGAAACAGAGGTATTTCTTTATCTAAAGTATTTAACGGTTAAGCAAAATGGCTAAAGTAACAATTACGCAGACCCGTAGCATGATTAAAAGACCAGAGACTCAGCAAAGAACTGTGAAGTCTTTAGGTTTGGGAAGAATTAATCAATCAGTTGAAGTAGAATATACTCCACAGATTGAAGGAATGGTTAAGAAAGTAAGTCACCTAGTAAGCGTTAAAGGTTTATAAAATGAAATTACACGAATTAAAGCCTGCTGATGGCGCTACCAAAAATAATAAACGCTTAGGCAGAGGACAAGGCTCAGGTGGAAGTACCGCAGGACGTGGACACAAAGGTGCCCAGTCAAGATCGGGCTATCATAAAAAGATTGGTTTCGAAGGTGGTCAAATGCCACTCCAAAGACGTGTTCCGAAATTTGGTTTCAAGAATAACAACAAAATATATTTCAAGCCAATCAATTTGGATGTGCTTGAAGAGTTAGCCCAAAAGACAAGTAGTAGCACTATTGATTTTGATTTAATGGTTACTAATGGTATCATTGGAAAGAAAGATAAAGTAAAGATTCTTGGAAGGGGTGAATTAAAGGCAAAGATTAACGTTTCGGCTCATTCATTTTCAGAAGTTGCCACAAAAGCTATACAACAGGCTGGAGGATCAGCCACTACAATTGACTAATGAAAAGATTCTTTACCACATTAAAGAATATATTCTCGATCGAAGATCTTCGTGTTAGGATTCTTAATACGATTGGATACCTGATTATTTTCAGAATTGGATCCTATATAGTGCTCCCAGGTGTAAATACAAATCACCCAAGCATTGTAAATCCTGGAGATGGTGGAATTTTTGGCCTATTGAATACTTTAGTCGGGGGATCTTTTAGTAGAGTCTCCATCTTTGCATTGGGCATTATGCCTTATATCTCTGCTTCTATTGTTGTTCAGTTGTTAACTGTTGCCGTACCGAAATTTGCTAAAATGCAAAAGGAAGGTGATAGCGGACGTAAGAAGTTGAATCAATTTACACGTGTGCTTACAATTGTTATAACTGCAGCTCAATCGTTTGGTTACTTGAAATCAATTTTAAGTCCTGAAGCGATCTATAACCCTGGTTTATTCTTTACTGTTTCTTCTATCATAATCTTAGTTTCCGGAACGATGTTTTGCATGTGGTTAGGTGAAAGAATTACAGATAAAGGAATTGGCAATGGAATTAGTATGTTGATTATGATTGGCATTGTGTCAAGATTTCCTGCCGCTATCTATCAAGAACTTACCTCTAAAGGTACAGGCGGAATGTTACTATTTATCATTGAAGCAATTGCTCTATTCTTTATTGTGGTAGGTGTTATTGCACTTACTCAAGCGACCAGAAAAATACCAGTTCAGTATGCTAAACAAGTGGTAGGAAATAAATTGTACGGTGGCAAAAGAGATTTCATCCCATTGAAATTGAATTCAGCTGGTGTAATGCCAATTATTTTT
>JANXRR010000498.1 GCA_025356795.1 Bacteroidia bacterium | reverse complement strand
CGCACATTTCCTGAATAGATGCCATCAGCGGAAAGGTTAATAAGGCAGTCCAAAGAGTAGCTAAGCCGAAACCCGCACCCGCTTGCGAGTAGGTGGCAATACCTGAAGGATCATCATCTGATGCCCCCGTTACCAAACCAGGACCCAAGCTTTTAAAGAACCTAATTATTTTACTATTAAACCGAGAAAATTTCATTTAAAGTGAATTGATAAAGAATCACACTTAAAACAAAGGTACTCTAATCAATTCTAGTTATAAAAATTTAATGAGAATGCGATGGCAGGCTTTCACCGACAGGTTCACAAGGTGACTCAAACCAAAGAGTCTTTATTTTTCCGATATGGCACTGTTAAAATTAATTTATCGGGCCTATCGCAACATTCGCAAAGAAGTGGACAGCCCCCCCTTTCAAACTGGCAATGAAAATACCCAACCCGCTATTTGGTTCTGGGGAGGCTTAAATTGGGTATATGAAAACAGTTGATGAGAAAAGGCGGTTTAAGCACTAGACTTTTATTCATGCTTGAGCATAAATCCAATTTACTAACAAAATTTTTTTTGGATAATTAAACACTTCTTATTTCCTTTGCTGCACAATAGTTGTAATGAACAGGAAAACTAACACACACCATCACCATCTGCTAAGTAATTTAGTTGGTGAGACAATGCTCTGAATTTTCTAAAAATATACGGAGAAGGCTTGCCAAAAGGTGAGCCTTTTTTATTTACCAAAGACACACATTAGACATAAGAAACACATGACCGATATACTAAGAATTGCCATTCAAAAATCTGGGAGACTGCAAGAGGGTTCACTTCAACTGCTCAAAGAAACGGGGCTCTCCTTTAGCAATGGCAAAGACCAATTGAAAGCTCAGGCACGAAACTTCCCTGTTGAAATTCTCTTTCTTCGCGATGATGATATACCTCAATATGTGGAAGACAAAGTTGCTGATGCTGGAATTGTGGGTGAAAATGTTTACATCGAAAAGCAAAAGAACAACGCGCTCATTAAACGGCTCGACTTCTCAAAATGCAGGTTATCAATTGCCATTCCACGTTCAGATACATATGAAGGAATTCAATCCCTGAACAAAAAAAATATCGCCACCTCCTACCCTGTAATTGTTAAGAATTTTTTAGATAAACATAATGTAACTGCTGGCATTCATGAGATCAGTGGGTCTGTCGAGATTGCACCTGGCATTGGGTTAGCAGACGCCATCTGCGATATTGTGAGCACAGGAAGTACATTGTTAAGTAATGGATTAAAGGAGGTACAGGTAGTAATGCAATCAGAAGCTGTTTTGATTGCAAGTCCTCAGTTAACGGAGACCAAAAAGCAAATTCTTGATAAATTATTATTTAGGATAGACGCAGTTCAATCAGCTAAAAACAATAAGTATATTTTATTGAATTGCCCGAACGAGGCGATCGAAAAAATAACCACTCTTATCCCAGGTATGAAAAGCCCAACGATCATTCCATTAGGAAGAGTAGGTTGGTCTTCACTGCATTCAGTGGTAAATGAAAACGATTTCTGGGAGAAGATTGATTTGTTGAAATCATTTGGTGCCGAAGGGATATTGGTTGTGCCAATCGAAAAAATGATTGCTTAGGCTATGATGAAGGTAATCGAATATCCTGAAAAGAAAGAGTGGGACACTCTTTGTAAACGGCCTCAGATTGAATTAGACTCGCTTGAAAATTCAGTTAAAGAAATTATTAGTCAAGTAAAAACTCGTGGCGATAGTGCGCTGATAGAATTCGCTCAACGTTTTGATAAGGCATCCATATCAACGTTAGAAGTTACAAAAGATGAAATTGATGAAGCCGTACAATCGGTTGATAAAGAATTAAAAAAAGCACTATTGGTTGCTGCCTCCAACATTAAAAAATTCCATTCAGCCCAGCAAAGGCCCTTGCTTGAAGTGGAAACTATGCCAGGAGTTTATTGCTGGCGAAAGGGAGTAGCAATAGAAAGAGTCGGTATTTATATCCCCGGTGGCTCTGCACCTCTATTCTCTACGTTGTTGATGCTGGCTATACCGGCAACGCTTGCAGGATGCAAAGAGATTGTAGTTTGCACTCCCCCATCACCCAACGGAAAAATTAATGCAGCCATTCTTTACACAGCACATCAACTTGGCATTTCAAAAATTTATAAAGTAGGAGGCGCTCAAGCAATAGCTGCTTTGAGTATTGGCACCAAGAGCATTGCTAAAGTGAATAAAATCTTTGGGCCAGGAAATCAATACGTAACAAAAGCCAAACAACTGGTAAACCAACAAGGCACTGCTATTGATATGCCAGCGGGCCCCTCGGAAGTAGCAGTCATAGCAGATGAATTGGCAGATGCTTCTTTTGTTGCTGCCGATCTTTTGGCGCAAGCTGAGCACGGAAGCGATAGTCAGGTGATGTTAGTGACATTATCAAAACAGCTAATTCCAAAAGTTCAACAAGAGTTAAGTATTCAATTAGAAAAATTACCACGCAAAGAAATAGCGAGAAAGGCTTTTGAGAATAGTTGTATTCTACTTTTCGATTCAGAAAATAAGATGATTGATTTTGTGAATGAATATGCGCCTGAACATTTAATTATCAACACTGCAAATTGTGATCAACTTTCTGATAAAATCATAAATGCTGGCTCTGTGTTTTTAGGAGCATATACTCCTGAGTCGGCTGGAGATTACGCTTCTGGCACTAATCATACACTTCCAACCAACGGTCAAGCGAAAGCTTGCAGTGGAATATCGCTGGATAGTTTCCTGAAATTTATCACCTATCAAAAAATCACCAAAAACGGATTGAACACCTTGGGGCCAGTAGTGGAGCTAATGGCGCAAGCAGAAGAATTAATGGGGCATAAAGAATCGGTTACCATTCGATTATCAAAGGCAACAAATAAATGAACAAGATCGATATAAGCTCATTAGTAAGACAAAATGTAAAATCATTGAAGCCATATTCCTCAGCACGGGACGAGTTTCAAGGCTCAGCTTCTGTTTACTTAGATGCGAATGAAAATCCATTTAATACCGGGTATAATAGGTATCCTGATCCTCATCAGATTAAACTGAAAGAGAAAATAGCGAAAATCAAAAATGTAACTCCCAATCAAATTTTACTTGGCAATGGA
>JANXRR010000465.1 GCA_025356795.1 Bacteroidia bacterium | reverse complement strand
CAAGCGTTGGCAAAACAGGTGGCATTATGGTGTTCATTCCCCAAGAAAAGCTCAGGAATAAAAAGTGATATTAGTCGCGATAATGGCTGGGATGAACTTACTAAAGAAGGATTGGAAATTGTTTCTATTATTTCAATAAATAAAACTTGGTCTGCTGCACGGTTTAGAAAGTTGAAGGCTGAAACTAAAAAAATGAAAAGAACAATTCATGAATTTGAGGCCATTTTACAAAATCCTCAAAAAGAAATGGACGCAGCCTTTATAACCATACCGTTTGATGTTAAAGAAGCCTTTGGGACACGCGGCCATGTAAAGGTAAAAGTCACTTTTAATGGTTACTCTTATCGGGGAATAATTGCAGACATGGGGGTTGGCCAACATGTAACTATTGTAAGACAAGACATTCGCAAAGCCATTGATAAAAAAGTGGGCGATACCATTCACGTTGTGATGCAACAGGATCTTGACGAGCGAGTGGTTGAAGTGCCCTTGCCACTCCAACACATTCTTAATAAAAATGCAAGCGTTAAAAAATTCTACAAAAGCCTTTCTTACACCAATCAAAAAGAATATGCCTTATGGATTAGCTCGGCCAAGAGACCAGAAACACTTGAAAAGCGATTATCAGAAATAATTATAAAGCTTAAAACGCGTAAGAAAAATCCTTCTGAGAAATAGATCAGCTCACTACAACTAAGCAAGGCAACAAAAAAACTGCGTCACCAACTAGCCGATAATACTTTCTTACAACATAATACTTCCGAAAAGTAAAAAGGAGACTAAGAATAAAATTCATCAGAAATAAAATGGAAATTGGCTGCCAACTAGCTCCAACTTGTAATTGAGCAAAAAATAATCCTGTGGAAACAAGAAACAGAAGTATAAGCAAAAAACTCACTTGAGTTGATCCTTTTTGTGTAGCAATGGATATAAACCCATTTGCCTTATCTTCATTTTTATCAATTAGCGAAAATAAAATCAAGTTGATCAATACCGTTGTGAAAAATTGGATAATTAACAACCGTTGATTCAGTGGCATTTGCTCTCCTGTAAAAGCCAACGCAGGCATACATACACCAAAGGTATAAAATACGGCTGCCATCAATTCCTTAGAAGCTCCAAGCTTTCTATTAAAAAGTACATAAAGTATTACCATTACACCGAGGGCACTCCCCACATAGATTAGGGTTGTAGGTAGTTGCGTGATTAAAATAAAATCAATCCAAGCTCCAGAGATCAAAATCCATTTTAATAAATGAAAATTGGTGTGATGAAATTGATGCCGATCGCTCACCATTGTGGTTTTAGAATTTCTCACATCAAGCAAATGATCGGCAGTGTAAATTATCCAAACAGATAAGCCGAGTGATATTAAAACAAGTGATGAAATTTGCCTTTTAAAAACTAAAGAAAAAAACAGAGATGAAGCCACTGCTCCAAATGCAATGTCAATACTCAAGGTATTCAAAACCTTGCAAAATTTCAGAGCTCTATTCATGGCAATTTAAGTTTCTTCAAACAAAAAGCCCGGCTATTAACCAGGCTTACAAGTTGTTCTGCAACTAAAGTCCTTTAAGCGGATTTTAACGCCTCGGCACCTGCCACAATCTCCAAAATTTCTTTTGTAATAGCGGCCTGTCGTGTTCTGTTATAGGTAAGCTTCAACTCTTTTAACAATTCCCCCGCGTTTTCAGTAGCTTTATCCATGGCTGTCATCTGAGCACCGTTAAAGGCAGCATTTGAATCTAGTAGTGCTTTGAACAATTGTGTGTTCAAAGATTTTGGAATTAGCCCAATTATTATTTCTTCTCTACTCGGTTGATAAATATAATCTGTTTCCTTTCCCTTCGTTTCCATATTGGGCAACACAGGTAAAAATCTTTCAATACGCAAAATTTGTGTTGCTACATTTTTAAATTCATTATAAACAATTTCAATCTTATCATAATCACCTTTCTTGAAAGCATCCATCAAAAATTGTGAAGCTTTGGATGCCGCCTCAAAGGTTAGGTTTTGAAAAACTGTAGCAAACTCTTTTACTACTGGATAATTCCTCTTATTAAAAAACTCGAGAGCCTTTTTACCAATGGGCAAAATGTGAACATTGTTCTTGGCTGCTTGGGAGGAATATTTCTCAGCAATTAGGTTATTTGTTGCTTTAAAGATATTACTATTGAATGATCCGCACAGCCCTCTATCGGCACTTACAACTACAATCAAGATTTTCTTTTCTTCCCTAACTGTACTGTACCAGTTGCCCCCATCGCTTCCTGCACCAGAAAGGTTTTGAAGCAAAGAAGAAAGCTTTTGAGCAAAAGGGCGAATTTGAATAATTCTGTCTTGCGACTTTCTCAGCTTGGCAGCCGCCACCATTTTCATGGCTTTAGTTATCTGCTGAGTGGAGCTAACCGAAACGATTCTAGATTTTACTTCCTTTAAACTGGCCATGATTAAGTTTTTCAATTGATCAAATAGACCCTTAGCAAATAACTTAAGTCATTGGCTAGTTGACTACTTGAAAAGTATTAGTATTTACCTGCTAAATCCAATGCCACACGTTTAACAATATCGGCATCAGCATCTTCAAATTTCCCCACTTTAAAATTTGCCAACACTTGGCTGTATTGAGCCCTCAAAAGCGAAAGGAATTCCTTTTCAAATTCAACCACCTTATGTACTGGTACTTTATCGATATATCCTTTAGTAGAAGCAAGTATCATTGCTACTTGTTCCTCCACAGGTACTGGTGCATACTGAGGTTGCTTCAACACTTCAAGATTTCTACGGCCACGTTCAATAGTTAATTTTGTGGATGCATCAAGGTCAGAACCAAATTTAGAAAAAGCTTCCAACTCACGGAATTGTGCTTGATCCAATTTCAAAGTTCCGGCTACTTTCTTCATGGATTTAATCTGTGCCGATCCGCCTACGCGAGATACAGATATACCAACGTTAATAGCAGGGCGGATTCCCGAGTTAAATAAATTTGTTTCCAAGAATATCTGACCATCCGTAATTGAAATCACATTGGTTGGAATGTAAGCAGAAACATCATTGGCTTGAGTTTCAATAATTGGAAGTGCTGTTAACGATCCCCCACCTTTTACTAAATGTTTGATTGATGCAGGCAAGTCATTCATTTTTGAAGCTAACTCATCATTGGCAATAATTTTAGCGGCTCTTTCAAGCAAGCGTGAGTGAAGATAAAATACATCACCAGGATATGCCTCGCGTCCAGGAGGTCTTCTCAACAACAATGAAACTTCGCGGTAAGAAACAGCCTGCTTAGACAAATCATCATAAATAACTAAAGCTGGACGCCCCGTATCTCTAAAAAATTCACCAATTGCTGCACCCGTAAACGGAGCAAAGAATTGCATGGGAGCAGGGTCAGATGCTGAAGCAGACACAATAACCGTATAGGGCATAGCTCCTGCTTTTTCTAACGTATTGGCAACACCAGCCACCGTAGAAGCTTTTTGGCCAATAGCAACATAAATACAGAACACAGGTTTACCGCTTTCGAAGAAACCTTTTTGATTTATAATTGCGTCTATAGCAACAGCTGTTTTGCCAGTTTGGCGGTCACCAATAATTAATTCCCGCTGGCCTCTTCCTATTGGAATCATAGCATCAATTGCTTTGATGCCGGTTTGAAGTGGCTCATTTACGGGCTGGCGGAAAATTACGCCTGGGGCTTTGCGCTCCAGTGGCATTTCATATAATTCACCAGATAACGGCCCCTTACCGTCAATCGGTTTTGCAAGTGTATCCACCACGCGCCCTAGTATTCCATCACCAACATTAATGGAGGCAATCTTTCCAGTACGCTTTACTGTAGCACCTTCTTTAATGCCTTGCGAATCACCAAGTAATACAGCCCCAACATTATCTTCTTCTAGGTTTAGAACCAAGGCTCTTAATCCATTTTCAAATTCTAGCAATTCACCTGCTTGTGCTTTTGTCAATCCATAGATACGGGCTACCCCATCACCAATGGTAAGCACTGTTCCTACTTCTTCTAACTGAGCCGCTGTTCGTGCACTAGAAAGTTGCTCGCGTAATATTGCTGATACTTCTTCGGGTCTGATTTCTGCCATAAATAATTGTTCTAAAAATTAAAATTCCTTTACATAATGATTTTCACTAAAGCGCAAAGACAAGGCTTTCAATTTACTTTTAATCGAGGCATCGATTTGTTGATCGCCAACATTTAATATAAAGCCACCGATTAAAGAGCTATCCACTTTTTCATGTAGCTCTACGCTGCTCTTTGCACTTAATTTCTTCACGATAGATTCGATCTCTGAGCGGAGTTGAGAATCCATTGAAATAGTAGTGGTAACATAGGCTTTACCTATTCCATTAAATTGGTTGTAGGCGTTATGAAACTCTTTTGCGATGGTCGGTAATAAAGGCTCTCGATTTTTTTTTGTTAGTATATCGATGATCGCCATCGTCAATTTATTCACCTTCGCGCTGAAGATCCTGTCAAGTACCTCTCGTTTCTTTTCATGGCGTATCACCGGACTTCTAAGCATGGATAGAAAATCATGGTTTTCATCGCATACTTTGGAAAACAAAAGCATATCTTGATGCACTTGCTCTAACACACCTTGCTCAACTGCCAACCCCAACAGCGACTTTACATACCGTGATGCTACTCGTAAGTCAGCCATGGATTAGTTAAGTTTTAAATCTTTTATAAATTCTTCTGCCAATGCTTTTTGAGCGAGATCAGAAGCTAAATTCTTTTTAAGAAGTTTCTGAGCTATGTCTAATGAAAATAATGCTACTTGTTCGCGAACATCGCGCAAAGCGGCTTGCTTCTCAACTTGAATCACAGACTTTGCATCATCTATCAACCGATCTGCATTTTTCTTTGCTTCCGCTTGTGCCTGCTCATTTATTGCTATGGCTGCTTGGCGCGCTTCACGTAAAATTCTGTCGCGCTCTTCGCGTGTTTCCTTCAACAATTTTTCGTTGTCGGTTTTCAACGAAGCCATTTCCAATTTTGCTTTCTCAGCAGAATCTAATGCCTGTTGAATAGAAGTTTCTCTTTCTTTCAATGATGCAAGCATTGGCCTCCATGCAAATTTTGACAATACGAAAAACAAACCAACGAAGACAATAAGTTGCCAAAAGAAGAGACCGGTGCTTGGCGTTAGTAATTCCATATATTTTACTTTTCTAAGACTATAAATTAGATGCTAAATAAAAGAGAACTTGCCCGGCCTATTGCCTAAGGCAAGTTTTCTTAATGTGTATGCTTACGATTTGAAAGAAATCAACAAGCAAATAACAAGCGCAAAAAGCGCAGCCACTTCAACAAGCGCAGCAATTACGAGCATAGAGCCTTGCAATTTATCGGCAGACTCGGGTTGACGAGCCATTGCCTCCATTGCAGAACCTCCTATGCGGCCTACCCCGATACCTGCGCCAATTGCAGCAAGACCAGCACCAATGCCAGCACCCATAATCGCATAACTGATGTCTAATAAAAGTGAAAATAACATAGCGTTATAATTTAAGTGAAACAAAACCAGGACTATCCTGGATATCTTTAATTAACAAAACAAATTAATGATGATCGTCATGTCTATGCTCTGCTACCGCCATACCTATATATAGGGAAGAGAACAAAGTAAACACGTAAGCTTGTATACCCGCCACTAACAATTCTATCAAACTAATTAGCGTGACAAAAACTGTAGAGCCTATACCTACAAACCAACTCTTAAAAATAAATGTTAAACAAATAAGGGCTAATAATACAATGTGACCCGCAGTAATGGCAACAAAAAGGCGCACTGTAAGTGAAAATGGTTTCGTGAATACTCCAATCAATTCAACAGGAAGAATGATTATTCGTAATGGAAGCGGCACGCCTGGAGTCCAAAAGATATGACCCCAATAATTTTTATTTCCATTCAAGTTGGTGATGAAAAATGTGATTAGTGCCAATACCAGTGTTACCGAGATATTGCCTGTGAGATTTCCTGCTCCAGGAAGCAACCCTAATAAATTTCCAAAAAGAATAAAGAAAAACAGAGTGAGAAGGTAAGGAAGAAACTTTTCGTATTTAGGGCCAATATTTGGCTTCACAATATCATTTTGCACAAACAATATGATGGTCTCGATGAACGACTGTAACCCATTGGGAGCTTTGCCAGCACGTGTTTTATATGTTCTTGCTACGGTAAGTAGAATGATTAAAAGAATACCCGAATTAATAAAGAGCATCAACACATTTTTAGTGACAGAAAAATCCAGTACTTCTTTGTGTGTTTCGGCAATTAAAATTTTATTGCCGACCAATTTATACCCTTGGTATTCTACAGTTTTGTGATGTTCAAAAAAATTAGTTGAAGAAAATAAATCGAAGCCCTTTTCTTGAGAGTAAACAATTACAGGTAAGGGGATTACAATTGCATCTGTTATGTGCCAAATGTGATTATCCATTACATGCTCAAGAATTACCTCGGCAACATTAAGTTCTTTTGGTTCTGACGAATGCTCACTAACTGCCGAATCTTGGTTTATGCGGACTGTATCTTCGTGATGCTGAGCTACACTTGGAACAATTGATGCCCGGCCAAGGAAACAAAAAGACGCTAAAAAAATTGCAGTTCGAACGAGTAAAACTCTTTTCATCAGGCCGTTAGATTGGATCGTTTTAATTTTGGTTGCAAAAGTATTGATTAATCCCCCAAAAAAAAATCTTTTAAAAACTTTTTGGGTGTTTTAAAAATGCGGAACAATTGACGGTTAATATAGCACTAGGGTGGAAACTGAGTTAGCATTCAATGTAGTTGAAATGAATCTCAAACCGTTTTTTACAGAAATTTTCTTCGGTTGGTTACTTTCATTCAACACAATCAAAACCTTTTGCCCGGAGGGTGTTAAAAAAGCTACATTAGGAAAATCTTTGATGGTTGTTGAAGCTACCCGAATGGAGCCCGGCTTCACAAATTTTGAAGCATGAGCAATGATATAGTATGAAACATTTTTAGTGACACTTGCGCCAATAGTCAAAGCACCGAGGCATTCCGTACATCCACCATCTGTGTGAGGCCCAAAAGTTGGATCGGCAGCTAGGTTCCACTCCAAAACGGCTCGCGCCCAATTTTGAGTGGCACCAATAATTAAGTTTTTGGTATGCCATTTTAGATCTCCTCCAAACTCTCCCTTGGCTCCTGTCCATTGCTCAGTAAAATAGAGGTTCTTAGAAGGATGAGCCGAATGTACTTGTGAAAGGGCCTCCACATTTCCTAAATATAAATGAAAGGCGGAGCCATCGATATAGGTAGAAGCTTCGGTGTCGTTTAAAATAGAAATTGGATAGTTGGGATGATCGGCATTATGGTCAAACACAATAATTTTGGTTTGAATTGAAGCTGATGCAAAGGTTGGCCCTAAATAGTTCTTTACAAACAACACCTCTTCATCGGCAGTCAAAAGCATACTCGGGTTGTTATTTGGATTTTCTGGTTCATTTTGGAGGGTAATTGTATTAATAGTAATTCCTTCCTGCATCATGGCATTAATATATTTCACAAAATAATTAGCATAGGTTTGATAATATTCGCGCTTCAAACTTCCACCCTTAAGGTTACTATTTGTTTTCATCCAGGCTGGTGCTGACCAGGGTGAAGCCATAATTTTTAATGAAGGATTTATTTTGAGTATATCTTTTAAAAGTGGAATGAGGTTCACCTTATCCAACCCGATTGTAAACTTTTCCAGTTTTTCATCCGTCTTTTCTGAATTCAAATCATCGTAAGTAAAGGCATGATCATCCAAATCTGAAGCACCTAAACTTATGCGCAAATAACTCACTCCTATTCCATTCTCAGAAAAAAGATCTTCAAGTAAAATGTCTCTTTCAGTTTTTGTAAGTTTATTTTGAATTAGATAAGCGCTTCCACCTGTGAGGGCAAAACCAAAACCATCTATCTCTTGAAATTTTTGGCTAGAATCAATCTCAATGATAACAGAGTGCTTAGCCGAATCTTCCCAACTTAAACGTGTAGAAATTTCTTGTAAGAGGTTCGATTTATCGGTTGTGGTTACCCACATTTTAGCCGCCCCCGAAGTCAGTTGACCTGCTTCTTTTTTACACGACCCTAACAGTGTAGCTGCAATGATAAGCAGGCTAAAACAAAAAATGGTGATAGTTTTTAATTTCATATTAATTGCTCAAAGGCTTATTGATTTTCTGGAACAGAAAAAAAACTTCTAGCGCAGTAAATAAAAAGTAGGCGATAATAAAAGTGAGCGCATTCTCCATTGCATTCCCTTTATCGATAAATAATATAATGCTTATAAAGATGCCACCTATCAGCAGCTTTACAACAATTGAAAGTAAATATGATTGGGTAAATGATGAAGGCTTTATTTTTCTTAGAAGAAAAAAAATGATGCCTGTGGAAAGTGATAAAAGCAAAATAATCTCAAAGCCATAGGATGGCATGGAAAAGAATCCTTTACTGCTTCCAACCTTTAACAAAACACCGAACACTATGGTAAGGGCAGCTAAGATAGTATTGAACTTCTTCATGGTTTTAATCTTCTTTGATTGACTTATAGAGTTTATACATCATTGCAAAAAAGGACAAAAAAACAAAACCCATTAAAAAGGCAGGGAATTTGAAGTATAAAAACTGATCAAGCCACCAGCCAAGCCAAGCCGAAATACCAATTACGCCAAAAAATTGAAATCCTAAACCGCTATATTTTAAATAACTATTAGAGCGCTTTTGCTTCTTCTGGTCGGAAGTTTCTGGATCCATTGTCGCTGAGTTTAAAATCTTTGATGGATGCCCCTCCCATTTTACAGGTGCCATTGAATACGGCCCCGGCTTCAACTACCAATTTCCCTGTAATGATATCGCCATTGATAACGGCTGTTGATTTTAATACAAGTATTTCAGCAATTTCAAGTTTGCCCTTTACCTGACCTTCAATATCGGCATTTTGAGCATGGATATTACCTTCAATCTGGCTGCTGTTGCCAAGGGCAATTTTAGATTTTGATTTGATGTTGCCAATTACTTTTCCCTCGATACGAATGTTGCCAAAAGTTTCAATATTACCTTCAAGCACTGTGCCCTTGCCAATTACATTGCTAGAGTTGCTTATCTCATCTGCTTCGCGTTTTTGTTCTTTTGATGTTAGCATTTTAG
>JANXRR010000446.1 GCA_025356795.1 Bacteroidia bacterium | reverse complement strand
AACCCCTCAATCACTTCTTGATTCATGTGAATAAGATCACAAGCCAGCACTATCAAATCTTCTGTCGGGAACTTTTTGTGAACGCTAAGTAAACCAAGTAAGGGGCCAGCAAGACCTAAATCAGATGTATCTACTACTAAGTTATCTTTTGAAAAGAATAAACTATAGTTTTCTACTTGACGGGCACTCACAGATACTACAGTTTGTAGTTTTAATAACACTAATTTATCAAACGCAAGCTGAGCCCAGATGGCATTGTTGTGCAACAAAAGGCCTTTGTCACTTTGCATTCTACTGCTTTCACCACCACAAAGAGCTACACCTATCATGCTTGTGAAACATTAAACTAAAACACTCCCATCGATTTCAATAATATCCGCGCGCTCCAAATGATTACCAAACCTCCCACCCCTAAAAACATACTTTTCATTGGAAGCTTACCCACCAACCTGGCAGCTATTGGTGCTGCCAATGTTCCACCCACTATAAGCCCTAAGATAATAGGCCAATGATTGATGCCCAACATAGAGAAAAAAGTAACGGCACTTGCCAATGTTATAAAAAATTCGGTAATGCTTACCGAACCGATTACATACTTAGGGCTCTTTCCTTTGGATATCAATGTACTTGTAACTAATGGCCCCCAGCCACCTCCTCCAAACGAATCCAAAAACCCTCCCGCGCCCGCAAGCCATCCCACTCTTTTCACTTTTTTTGAAGCCCCGTTTTGGATGAACGCAGAACGAATAATTTTAATACCCAAAAATAATGTATAGGCGGCTAGCACTGGCCTAATATAACGTGCATAATCATCGCCAAACCTAGATAGCAAATAAGCACCAGCAACTGCTCCTATCACGCCAGGTATTAACAACGTTTTAAACAACTTCTTGTTAACATTACCAAATTTATAATGGCTGTAACCTGATACTCCACTTGAAAACATTTCGGCTGTATGAATGCTACCACTAATTGTTGGTAAGTTTATTCCCAATGATAACAATACAGTGGTACACGTTACACCGTAGCCCATCCCCAAAGCCCCATCTACCAACTGAGCCAAAAAACCAGCCCCTATCATCCAATAAAAAGTTGAATCAACTTCACTGGCTGATTTCTGTAACCCTGCCAATACTTCTGACAATGGAAGATAAGAGAGAATCATATGCCCGGCAAACATAAAGAAGAAAGCAAACAGAAAATAGGAAGCAATCTTTCTCCACTTTTGTTCGCTTGCATCTTTCACGTAGTTAACATCTTCCTTTGAAGCCAATACTTTAGTAATGTCATTCAATCGAGTAATCCTTTCACTAAAATTTCCATTGAGTTTACCACGTATGGATTGCATATTATCCAATAGTTCATCCACTTGTTCAGGTAATGATTCTGAAAGCATCTCCTTCAATCGTTTGGCAATGGTAGGAGACTTACCATTGGTAGAGATGGCAATCTTCAAGTTTCCTTTCTTCACAATTGAACCTAAATAGAAATCACACAGCTCAGGGGTATCGGCCACGTTGATCAATCGGTTTTTATTTTTCGCGTCTTGCTGAATCAACTGACTTACCAATTTATCATTGACTGCAACAATTACTACATCAGCCTCATCTAGGTCTACTGGATCATAAGGTCGCTCTAGTAATAGAATGTTTTTATGCTGCTGAGAAAAGTCTTTTATTTCTTGACAAATAGAAGTAGCTATGAGTTTGATATTTGTGAACGGTGAATTTTGAATTACCGCTGTGAGTTTCTCCATGCCTACATAGCCCCCGCCTACAATCAATAAACGCAATTTTTCTAATTTCAAGAAAATGGGAAAGAGCCTATTTGTCTCTTTACTTTTCAAGGCCTCACTTACAATCAATTCATTCATTTTGTTAGTTCTAATGAGGGTAAGCTAACATTCATTTCACGGGTGGCAAAATCTCCAAAGCTTTCGTTCATAAACTTTCCAGTTTTATATTTAGCAAACCAATTTTCTAACTCAATCAATATTGATTGCTCATCCAAATCTTTTCTGTAAAGTTTATTTAAGCGCTCGCCATTTCTATCACCGCCTAAATGAAGATTATATTTTCCATAGGTTGTACCCACCAATCCGATCTCTGCCGAATAGGGCCTGGCACATCCGTTAGGGCAGCCTGTCATCCGAATGATGATCTCTTGATTGTCCAATCCATATTTGTGCATTATAGGCTCAATTCTTGAAATGAGTAAAGGCAAATACCGCTGACCCTCGGCTAATGCAAGTGGGCAGGTATTAAGGGCAACACATGCCATAGAATTTTTTCGAAGTGCTGATGAA
>JANXRR010000433.1 GCA_025356795.1 Bacteroidia bacterium | reverse complement strand
CTGTAGTAACCACCCACAATTTATTGTTCGCGTCAAGCACCATGCCCGAGGGGCCTGCGTCCAATGTAATTTGTTTCACAAGCTTATCGGTTGAGGGGTCAATAATAGCAAGCGTGTTTGATACGCCATAATTAAAATTGCTCGCATATAAATATTTACCGTCATACAAAAGGTTTTCCACTCCTTCATTTGTATCAATGGTGGTAACCACCGATAGTGTTTTTGTGTCTACCACCAAAATGTATGAATCTATCAATGAATAGTTAGCATCATAAGCACCCCATACACTAATGTATGCCTTGCCGTTGATTACCTGTAAGTAGCGAGGACTAACAAGCTTCTTATCACTGAATGTACTTTTAAGTTTAAAAGTGTTTATATCAAGTATATTGATTTTATTGCTTCCGTTCAATATCAAGTATCCAACATCGCCATCCACAGCAATGGATTGAAGTACATCGCCAGCAAAAGCACCGTTCACATTTTTAAAGATGGTTTGTTCAAGTAATGCTGACGAAGAATTATAATACGTAACATCACCATTGGCTGAGCCGAACCCGCCTTCATTGGCAATCAACACACCTGATTGATACGCTCCCTTTACAACATCAGTGTTTTTACTACAGCTTTGCAAGAATAGAAAAGTCGATACAAGCACAACAACAGAAATTAATTTGAACTTAGTTTTCATTATAGTTTAGGGTTAGTTTTTAATTGGTAATTCAGTTGAAAGTTATAGTTGCGGCCGGGCATTGCACGCGAAGCATAAAGTTGATACTCAGTGTTCAGGATGTTTTTTGTAAAGAAAACAATATCTATTTGATGCTTATCCACCTTCAAAGTTTGGCTCACCGAAAGATTGAATAAAGTAAATGCCGGAAGGGCATACGTTGAAGAGTTACTCGCTTCAGTAAACCGGATGCCAGTGCACTGAGCCGAGAGATCAAGTGAATACGTCTTCCACATCACGCGTGTATAAGCCGTGCCAGTATGTTGCGGAGTATAGATCAATTGTTTATCAATAACATATTGCTCGTTGGCAGAAGTTTGCAGCGTAATTGATTTTGTATATTGATAGTTCGCACCACTCATCCATGTGAAGTCACTCCTTATTATTTTGATGTTGACTTTAAGTTCAACGCCTTCGGCCAATACTCGCTTGATGTTTTGAGGGATATAGTTTCCATTGCTTTGAGGCGTCCACTGAATCCAATCATCTACTTTTTGCGCAAACCATGTGTTAGCGATTTCAATACTTCTTATTTTGAGATTCCAACCCAACTCTCCGGCATGCGAAGTTTCAGGTAAGAGATTAACATTACCAGCATTTTGCCAATAACGATCGTTGAGCGTTGGCACGCGATAGTTTTTAGAAATACTACCGCGAAGTTTCAATTCATTTATTGTACCCTTTACTACCATATAATCAGCACCGATGTAGGGAAGAAAAGGTGCTCTAAATCCACTCACCTGTGGCTGGCGCAAATTGACAGCCAAGAAAAGTTTATTGGTAATTGCCTTTTGAAACGAGCTCGTGAAATCATATCTATCTTCAATGGCTTTGCCTGTCGGATAATTTGAGATAGCACCCATAATATGATTCCACTCCGCCCCCACTTGCGCATGGATGCCCTGAAGAAAAGTAAACTCGTGCTTAACGCCAGAAATCAAACGAGTAACGTTCGAGGGACCACCATTATAAATTATCTCATCGCTTACATATCCCGCAAAGGCATTGAACAAACCATGCGCTCCATTATTTTGAAAACGAACTACTAGACGATGATTTTGATCTTGTTGATTATCGGTGCTATTGAACTGCCCAATGGTAGGTTGTATTTGTCTATCCGCTTGGTGATACCAATAGTGAGCGCTGATGGTCTTTGATGGCAACCATTTATATTCTACACTTTGCACTATACCTGATTGATTGAAAGCCGCATGTTGTTGGCGTTCACCCGTAGCAAGTATGGGGAAATTATTTTCAGATGTTAATCTATACAATTTTGTCTTTGCACTCAATCGATCCACTGACCATCCCCCACTAAGTGACGTGAAATATCGTCCAAAACTTCCAACTTCTTGAGTAACATTGAGTATACTTGTAGATGGCTTTGCACTTGAGTTTAACAGTATGGTTCCGCCAAACGCACCGCTACCAAACCTCGCGCTGCCAGCACCTGCATGCACTTTCACTTCATCGAAAGCAGTAGCAGGTAAAATAGAAAAGTCAGCTTG
>JANXRR010000425.1 GCA_025356795.1 Bacteroidia bacterium | reverse complement strand
GTAACTTTCTTCAATTGATCAATAATAAAACACGGCTCACTAAATTTTTAGGATGCATTTTCATTGGGCTGCCCATTTGGTTTGTAATTGGTATACTTATCACGTTCAGTCCTGAATTTGCAAAAGCACTTGGCATTGCTGATGCAATAAAAGCGGGCGATGCCATCATGTATGCTTATTTGGGTCTTGCCCTGGGCGACATTCTTACTGGCTTTATAAGCCACGCCTTTAAGTCAAGAAAAAAAGTTGTCTTATTATTCATAAGCTTAACAATTGCATGTATGTCGTTATATCTATTTATGCCAGTGCTTACTCGTTCTTTCTTTTATGCCACGTGTTTTATTATGGGTATTGGTATTGGATATTGGGCCATGTTTGTAACTATTGCTGCAGAGCAATTTGGAACGAACTTAAGGTCAACAGTTGCTACTACAGTTCCAAACTTTATACGAGGCACCGTGGTACCGCTTACGTTTATGTTCAAATTTATGCGTGGTGAAGTAGGTGTAATTTATGGTGCCTTGTGGGTAGGCTTGTTTACTATTGCTATTGCTTTCATAGCTTTACAATTTATTGATGAAACCTATACACGCGATCTTAACTTTACAGAAGAAGATTAATATAGTCCACTAAATAAATACGCAAAGTATTTTAAATTAGATTTGCTTTAATGAAGGCTTCCGCATTTACCCGCACAACGGCATTGCTATCATTAGCAGCATTATTGCTGGTATATAACTTGGCTTGTGCACAAAATCAACCCCTCATTGATAGTTTAAAAAAAATAATAGAGAAGCAGCCACCAGCAAAACAATTTGACATACTGTGCGCCATTGGTTTCGAGTATAGAATTTCAATACAAGATAGTACCATTAAGTACTGTAATCTCGCATTAGAACTAGGCAAAAAAATTCATTTAAAAGTAGGTTTGGGTAAGCCACTCAATTTTATTGGACTCGCACACACAAACAAAGGCGATTATAAAAAGGCTTTCGACTATTACTATCAAGCTATTGAAGTTGCAAGCGAGCAAAACGATTCACTTCAACTTGCTCATTCCTATAATAATCTCGGTCGTGCATTTTATGATCTCGGAGATTTATCAAGAGCTTATGATAACTTTTTAGTATCAAAAAATATTTTTGAAAAAATTAATGATAAAGGAGGCCTTGCCTATGTATACAGAAGCCTTGCCAATGTATATAAATCGCAAAATAATATGAGCGAAGCTATAGAAATGTCATCTCGAGCCCTTGAACTTAGAAAGCAACTAAAAGACAAACGCACCCTTGCCTCTGCCTATGCAGAGCTTGGGTTGCTTTATCAAGGCATGAAGGATTTTAATATGTCCTTACAGAAATTAAAAGTAGCGGATTCAATCGCTCTTCAGGTAAATGACAAACTATCAAGAGCAGAAATAAAACTGGGTATTGCAGAAAATTTATTTGAATTAAAACAGTATGACAGCGCGTATCAAATAGCAACCCGTATTTTGTCGCTTATACAAAATGGTAAGAACTACAAAATATTTTTACGGTCTTCAATGCTGTGCGCTCGGTATCACATACAAAAAAATAACAGCACCCGCGCCCTATCCATACTGAATGAAATTGAATCTGATACTTCTGGCTTTGGCTTGGCTTCGTTTCAACGAGATGCTGCATTTCTTCTAATACAAATTTATGCACAGAAAAAAGATCAAGCCAACTTCGAGAAGTATTCCAACCATTTCGAATTATTCAACCAAAAATTACAGACTACAGATTTGCAAAGGCAAGTAGATCAATTAAAATTTAATAGCGAGTTAGAAACGAAAGAGAAGGAAAATGTGCTCTTAAAATTTGATCAAGAGCAGAGTAGAATATTAATAACCAAACAGAGAAATGAAAATGTATTGCTTTTATTACTATCCATTCTAATAGGTATTTCTGCTTTAGTTACTTGGATTTTTAATCGCAAAAGAAAACGCGATAACTTTAAATTAGAGATTCAAAATCAAGAGATTGTTAGGCAACGTGAAGAAATTAAAAAACAAATTGAAAATTTATCAAAAGCTAACCATGAGCTTTCAGAATTAAATCATGAAAAAAATATGCTCATGAGTATTGTTGCCCATGATTTGAAATCGCCCATCAATAGAATCTATGCCCTTGCCAGAATTATTGAAATGGAAGGTGAGTTAAACGAAAGCCAACTAAATTATCTCAGGCTCATAAAGGAAACTACCAATTCAGGGATTTCATTAATTACTGACCTGCTCGATGTAACTGCATTAGAAGAGGCTAATCAAAAGCTTACTACTTCCGAGATAGATATTCAAGAGTTAATTAAATCAAAAATCGAGTTATTAAAATTAACAGCTTCGGGAAAGGATATTAAGATATCGGTTCAAAATGAAGTTCATCAGAAAATTGTTACCGATGCTGATTACCTAAGCAGAGTGCTTGATAACCTAACTTCAAATGCAATTAAATTTTCTCATAGAGCTACACATATCTTTATTAAACTGTCATTAAATGAATCAAATTTAGTGCTGTCGGTAAGAGATGAGGGGCCTGGTTTTTCTGAATCAGATAAAAGGAATTTGTATCAAAAGTTTAGAAAACTTACGGCCAGACCTACGGCTGGGGAAAGTTCTAATGGGCTTGGATTGGCAATTGTTAAAACTCTTATTGATAGATTAAAAGGTTCAATTGAGTTGCGTTCACAATATGGAAGTGGAAGTGAATTTATTGTTAAAATACCCATCTGATAACTTGAGATTTCAGTGAACCGATTCAAAACAAGTATTAAATAATGAGACTTATCATTGCACTACTATTGAGCTTCAGTATTCATGTCACTTTATTTGCACAACATCAAACTCCTAAGACAAATGTTCGCGAAAAAACCCAGCGGGCAAGAATCCGTGAGGGAAAAAATTCTGGTGAATTAACTAAAACCGAAACAGTAAAGCTAAAATCGCAACAACGGCAAATACGAAGAACTGCACAAAGAGTGAAAGCAGATGGAATTGTTACTTCTGATGAACAAGCTTCTTTAGATCGTAAGCAAAATAGAGCGAGCCGAAACATAAGAAGAGCCAAGCGTAACAACAAGGTGAAATAAATAGTAGGTATGAAACCTCTCACCTTTACTGGAAGCGGTATTCTTGATTTTATGTATCGCTATTTAACTGGAATGACTGTCCATCAATGCCTTTGCAATAACTAGATCTTCAGGAGTAGTAATTTTTATATTCTCATAACTGCCCTCAAAAAGAGAAATTGTATGGCCTGCTTTTTCGGCTACGCTGGCATCGTCTGTTAAGCTCCCATCTTCTTTTATTTCGTAGGCTTTCTTGATCAGTTGCAGATCGAATGTTTGAGGAGTTTGTATCAACCTGAATTTGGAGCGATCTACAGCTTTGGTGTTATCTTGATCAGTAACCCTGATGGATTCTTTTAACCTCACAGCGGCAACCGCACATTGATGAATGGCGGCTAATCGAAAGGAGGCTCCGATAATATCTGCGCTCACCAGCGGGCGAACACCAT
>JANXRR010000382.1 GCA_025356795.1 Bacteroidia bacterium | reverse complement strand
AAAGGAACATGGGGCTTTGCTTCAACAAATGATGTTTCTGTTGATGGAATTAAAAAAGCAACCGACCGCGCCATTGCCATCGCGAAAGCAAACAGTAAATTCCAAACCGAGCCAGTGAAGTTGGCACCGGTACAAGGTTATGGTGAAGTTTCTTGGAATACGCCCATAAAAAAAAATTCCTTCGAGGTTGCGGTTTCCGAAAAGGTAGAGTTACTACTTAGTACCAATGCCGCTGCGCAAAAAGGTGGAGCCAACTTCGCCAGCTCCAATCTCTTTCAGGTAAACGAACAAAAATATTTTGCCTCTACCGATGGATCTTATATTGATCAGGACATCCATCGTATTTGGCCAACATTTACAGTAAATGTAATTGATCGCGCTTCTGGTAAATTCAAATCGCGTGATGCAATGAGTGCGCCCATGGGTATGGGGTATGAGTACATGATTCCACAAGCGGAAGATAAATTACAAACCCCTACAGGCATGGTGTTGTATCGCAATAGCTATGATATGATAGAAGATGCCACCACGGCCGCCCGTCAAGCAAAGGAAATGATTACTGCCAAATCAGTGGAGCCTGGAAAATACGATTTAGTACTGGAACCTAATCACTTGGGCTTAACCATCCACGAAAGTGTAGGCCATCCATTGGAACTCGATCGAATCTTAGGCTACGAAGCCAACTATGCGGGAACCAGCTTTGCAAGCATTGAGAAACTGAAGTCGGGCACATTTAATTATGGAAGCAAACAGGTAACTATTTTTGCAGATAAAACTCAGCCGGGTTCACTTGGTGCTGTAGGGTATGATGATGAAGGCGTTAAATGTAAGCGTTGGGATTTAATCAAAGAAGGAATCTTAGTAAACTTTGAGGCCATACGCGACCAAGTGCATATGCTCGGTCAAAACGAATCGCATGGTTGTTGCTATTCACAGAGTTGGAGCGATGTGCAATTTCAACGTATGCCAAATGTATCGCTAGCACCTGGCAAAGATCCTTATTCAATTGATCAGATGATTAAGGATGTGGAGAAAGGAATCTATATTGCCGGAAGAGGATCCTATTCTATCGATCAGCAACGGTACAATTTTCAATTTGGTGGTACGGTGTTTTATGAAATCAAAAATGGCCAGATTGTAGGTCTGCTAAACGATGTAGCCTATCAATCCAACACACAAGAATTTTGGAACAGTTGCGTGAAAATTTGTGATGAAAAGGAGTATCGAATGTTCGGTTCCTTCTTCGATGGCAAAGGTCAACCTTCGCAAGTAAGTGCTGTATCGCATGGGAGTTCTACTGCGCGATTTAATGGAGTGAATGTAATTAATACGGGACGAGTTATCGGTTAATAGTTATCAGTTATTTCCAACTGCAGCGGTAACTATTAATAGATTCAACTATTAACTAATAACAATTAACTGATATAAAATGAAAAGACGAGATTTTATTCAACTTGCGGGCATGGGCGCGGGCTCATTGGCCTTACCTTTCTCTGGCTTTGCAAGTGATGTTGATATTGCTCACATGCTTACCCCGGTGCTAGACACTGTTCAGAAAAAACAATTGGCAGATGTTGCATTAAATACCGCGAAAGCCCTTGGAGCAACTTACGCAGATGTTCGTATTGGTCGCTACTTAAATCAGTTTGTTACTACACGCGAAAAGAAAGTGCAAGGCGTAACCAACACCGAGTCGTTTGGTGTAGGCATTCGCGTAATTGCTAATGGTACCTGGGGTTTTGCCGCCAGTAACAACGTAACCTCCGATGGAATTAAACGAACCACGGAAAAAGCAGTTGCCATTGCAAAAGCAAATTCAAAATTTCAAAAAGAGCCCGTGAAGTTGGCAGCCACTCCTTCGTATGGAGAAGTAAGCTGGAAAACGCCAATTGTAAAAAATGGATTTGAAGTTCCTGTAAAAGATAAAGTTGACTTGCTGCTTGCCGCGAATGCGAAAGCAATGGAGAAAGGTGCAAGCTTTGTAAATAGCATCATGTTCTTAGTGAACGAGCAAAAGTATTTTGCTTCAAGTGAGGGGTCTTACATTGATCAGGATGTACATCGCACATGGCCTAACTTTCAGGTGTCGATGGTAGATCGGCAATCTGGGCAATTTAAAACGCGTGCAGCTTTTAGTGCACCAGTTGGCATGGGCTATGAATATTTAGATGGCAAAGCGGCAGATAAAATTCAAGGACCTGGCGGGATAATTCTATACAACAAGTCGTATGACATGATTGAAGATGCTACCATGGCAGCCGAGCAAGCTAAGCAAATGATTGCTGCTAAATCGGTAGAGCCAGGCAAATATGATTTAATGCTCGAACCGTCTCACCTATGGCTTACCATCCACGAAAGTGTAGGCCACCCAACAGAGCTAGATCGTGTGTTGGGTTACGAAGCCAACTTTGCAGGCACAAGTTTCCTCACACTAGATAAATGGCAATCGAAGAAATTTAAATTTGGAAGTGATATCGTCAACTTCATGGCAGACAAAACGCAAGTCGGTTCGTTGGGCAATGTTGCGTATGATGATGAAGGTGTGAAGTGCAAGTCATGGGAGTTGATTAAAGATGGTGTGTTAGTAAATTACCAAGCCATTCGCGATCAGGTAAATATTATTGGGCAAAATGAATCGCATGGCTGCTGTTATTCGCAAAGCTGGAGCGATGTTCAGTTTCAGCGCATGGCCAATGTTTCGTTGCAACCTGGCAAGCAGCCGCTTACGCCTGATCAAATGGTGGCGGGCATCGAGAAGGGAATTTACATTGTGAAAGATGGTTCGTTCTCGATTGACCAGCAACGATATAATTTTCAATTTGGTGGAGTTTTGTTTTTCGAGATCAAGAACGGAAAAATTGAAGGCATGTTGAAAGATGTAGCGTATCAGGCCAACAGCAATGAATTCTGGAACTCATGTACTCAAATTTGTGATGCGCGCGATTACCGCATGAATGGAGCATTCAATGATGGCAAGGGGCAACCGAGTCAATCGAACGCAGTATCACACGGATCGGCTACTACACGGTTCAATGGAGTGAATGTAATTAATACTGGAAGAACGATCTAAAATCATAAACTAAAATTGTATTCATCATGGCTATACTCTCAAAAGAAGAAACAAAAAAGATACTCGAAAAAGTAGTAGGCTTTTCCAAAGCTGATGGCATTGAGGCCAACTTGAACGGCAACGATGGTGGCAACATCCGCTATGCACGAAACAGTGTGTCCACCTCAGGTGAAGACAGCAATGTAAGTTTGAGTGTGCAAAGCTATGTGGGCAAAAAAGTAGGATCGGCATCCATCAATGAGTTTGATGATGCCTCTCTTGAAAAAGTAGTAAGGCGTGCCGAAGAGCTTGCGAGCCTAGCGCCTGAAAACCCCGAGTTCATGCAGCCACTGCCGCAACAAGCATACGGAACAGAATCAAAAACATTTATTGAATCTACCGCTAAAATCACACCCGACTATCGCGCGCAGGCGGCAGCCGATAGCATCAATCCGGCATCTAAAAAAGCAATAACTGCCGCGGGTTTTTTAGAAGACAGCCGTGGGTTTAGTTCGTTGATGAACAGTAAAGGCTTGTTTGCTTATAATAAATCAACGGGTGTTGATTTTACAGTAACCATGCGCAGCAACGATGGCACAGGCTCGGGTTGGGTAGCACGTAATTTTAATGATGTAAACAAACTCAATACTGCAGAGGCATCTGCTATCGCTATTGAAAAGGCACTGCAATCGCGCAACGCAAAGGCTATTGAGCCAGGAAAATATACAGTAATACTTGAACCCACGGCAGTAGCTGATTTACTCGGGCTTATGTTGTTTAGCATGAATGCCCGTCAAGCGGATGAGGGAAGGAGCTTCTTATCAAA